>NZ_JAVTWC010000101.1:0-118963 GCF_032229445.1 Tahibacter sp. | reverse complement strand
TCGGCGACACCGCTGGCGCCGATACGCTCGCTGGCCGGGTCGCCGCGGCGTTGCCGGACGATCCCGACCTGATCCTGCTGCGTTCGCGCTCGGCCCAGCGCGAAGGCCGTGACGCCGACGCGGTCGCGCTGCTCGACTCGCTGCGTTCGCTCACGCTCGCGCCGCTGCAGGTCATGCAGGCCGCGCACCAGTTCGGCATCCTTGCCGACCGCCGCAACGAGGTGCATATCGCCGCGCCGGCGTGGCTCGAATCCCAGTCCACGCTGCCGGTGCAGATCCACGAGCAGGCACCGCTGCCCGCCACGTTCGCGCAGGCATTGGCCACAACCGCACCAGCGGCGCTCGCAAACCCGCCGATCTTCCTGGTCGGTCTGCCCGGCAGCATGGTCGAACGCGTCGCGGCGCTGCTGCACCAGCAGCCCGGCGTGAAGCTGCTGCGTGACCGCGCGTTCGCTCCCGTGCGCCGCGACGCGTTTTCCGAACCGGACTTCGCGCGCTGGAATGAAGGCATCGATGCCGCGACCGCCCAGGCCGTGCGCGACGAATGGCTCGCCCAGGCACAGCGCCTCGGCGCGGATGGGCAGGCGCGCACCGTCGACTGGCTCGTGCGCTGGGACGCGCGCTTCCTGCCGCTGATCCGCCAGGCCTTCCCGGGCGCGAGCATCGTCATTGTCGAACGCGATCCGCGCGACCTGCTGCTGAACTGGCTCGCCTACGGCTGGATGCCTGGCTTCGCCCTGCACGATCCGGTCGCCGCGGCGCGCTGGCTCAACGCGGCCCATCAGCATCTTGCAGCGTGCGACACGGTGGACGGCCTGCGCGTGCTGCGCATCAACGCGGACGCGGTGCTGGCCGATCCGGCCGGCCAGGGCGTGGCGCTGGCGCAGCTGCTGGGCCAGACCGAACTCATCGCCGGTGCGGTGCAGCGCGGCCTGGGCGGGTTGTCGATCGGCCTTGCACCGGGTCGCTGGCAAGCCTATACGGGAGTACTGGCCGCACCGTTCGCCGAACTCACGCTGCCGCGCTGACCGCCTACGCCGAGATGCCTCCCGCATGAATGCACCCGCCAGCCCGCCGCCGGTCCTGCAGGCGCAGATCACAGCGGCGCGCACCGCCGCTGCGCAGGGTCGCATTGCCGAAGCGGAGCAGCTGTTCCTGCGGGTCGTCGACGCCGAGCCGGATCTGGCCGAAGCGCTGAATTTCCTCGGCATGTGCGCGCTCGCGCGGCAGCAGACCGACCCGGCCATCGCGCTGCTGGAGCGCGCGCGCCGCGTGGCGCCGGACGATGCGGAAACCCTGAAGAATCTGGGCCAGGCTTATCGCCGCGCCGGCAGGCTGGACGCCGCCGTGGAGGAGCTGCGCGCGGCGGTCACGCGGTCGCCGGGCTATTTCCTCGCGCGTTTTCATCTGGCCGCGGTGTTGCAGCAGCTGCAGCGCGACGACGAGGCGCTGCCGGAATATTTCCGCGCGTTGCGCGAGGCACAGGAACGCGGCGAATGGCTCAGCGAGGCGAGCACTCCGCCGGGACTGCGCCAGCCCGTGCTGGCGGCAATGCGCTATGTCGATCAGGGCCGTCACGCCCTGTTCGACGGCGCCGTCGCGCCGCTGCGTGCGCGCTTCGGTGCTGAGGCGATGCGCCGCGTGGAAGCCGCGCTCGCGATCTACCTCGGCGAGCGGCCGGCGCAGTACCCCAATCCGGCGCAGCGGCCGCTGTTCCTGTTTTTTCCGGACATCGCCTCGCAGGCCTACTTCGAGCGCGCACGGTTTCCCTGGCTGGAGGCGCTCGAAGCGCAGACCGACGCGATCCGCCTCGAGCTCGTCAACCTGCTGGCCGCCGAGCAGGGCTTCGAACCGTTCCTGCGCTTTGATTCCGACGCGCGCGTCGAGGACTACTTGCGCGGCCGCGAAGGCCAGTCGGCCTGGACCGGTTTCTTCTTCTACCGTCACGGCGAGCGCCGCGAGGACAATTGCGCGCGCTGCCCGGTCACCACGGGCGTCCTCGACACGCTGCCGATCGTGCGCATCCGAGAACACGCGCCAGAAGTGCTGTTCTCGCTACTGACGCCCGGCGCGCACATCCTGCCGCATCGCGGTGTCACCAATACGCGGCTGGTCACGCATCTGCCGCTGATCGTGCCGGAGCGCTGTGCGCTGCGCGTGGGCGGCATCGACCACGTCTGGCAGGAAGGCCGCTGCGTGGTGTTCGACGACACCTACGAACACGAGGCCTGGAACCGCAGCGACCGCACGCGCGTCGTGCTGATTCTTGATACCTGGCACCCGGACCTGACCGCGCCCGAGCGCGAGGCGTTGACCGCGCTGGTTGGCGTGATCGGCGACTTCAACCAAAGGGTTGGCGTGCGCTGACGCGAAGCGACAGCATTGCCGCTGCCGCGCCTGTGCGCGCGGCGCACATCACGCTCCGCGTCGCCGGTCTCCGCCGACCGGCATTCAACCCAGCCCGTAGGACTTGCGCTTGCGGTACAGCGTCGACGCGTCGATGCCCAGGTGCTTGGCGGCGACGTCGAGCGTCGGCGTAGCGCCGAGCACGGCTTCGATGTGGGCGCGTTCCAGCTGTTCGATCGTGACCGGATCGCCGGCGCGCGGCGTGGCGCTGGCGAGGCTCGCGGCGGCGACGCCCGATGTCGCAAACGGCAGGTGCTCATAGGCGATTTCCTCGCCCGAGCACAGGATCACGGCGCGTTCGATCGCGTTCGCGAGCTCGCGCACGTTGCCGGGCCAGGAATACGCGAGCAGCGCGTTGCGCGCCGTGTCGGTGAAGCGTCGCGCGGGCCGGCGATAGCGGGCGACGAGACCCGTCAGCAGCTTGTTGGCGATGTTGAGAATGTCTTCCGGGCGTTCGCGCAGAGCCGGCACAGTCAGCGAAATCACGTTGAGGCGGTAGTACAGGTCGTTGCGGAAGGTGCCCTCGATCACGGCGGTCGCAAGGTCGCGATTGGTCGCGGCGATCAGGCGCACATCGGCCACGCGCGTGCGCGGGTCGCCGACGCGCTCGTACTCGCGGTCCTGCAGGAAGCGCAAGAATTTCGGCTGAAGCGACAACGGAAATTCGCCGATTTCATCGAGAAACAGCGTGCCGCCTTCGGCCACCTGCACGCGACCCTGGCGATGGTCGTGTGCGCCGGTGAAGGCCCCTTTGACATGGCCGAACAGTTCGCTTTCCAGCAGCTCCGCCGACAGCGACGGGCAGTTCACGGTCGCGAAAGCGGCCTTGCGCCGCATGCTCCACAAGTGGATGTTGCGAGCCAGCACGTTCTTGCCCGTGCCGCTCTCGCCGAGAATCAGCACGGTCGCGTCGGTGTCCGCCGCCTGCCGCGCCATTTCCAGCAGCCGGCTCATGGTCGGGTTGGCGCTGTCGAGCAGATCCGGCAGCGATTCGGTGCGGGAGGATTCCAGCTCGTCGATGCGCCGTTCCATGCGCCGGGCCTGGATCTGCTGCGCAACTGCGTGCAGCAGCTTCTCCGGTTCGCAGGGCTTGATCAGATAGTCGGCGGCGCCGGCGCGCATGGCGCTGACGGCGATCGCCGCGTCGGACTCGGCCGTGGCCATGATCACGCGCATCCACGGCGCCGCGGCGCGCAACTGCGGCAACAGGTCCAGACCGAATTCCTCGCCGATGTGCAGATCGAGGATGCAGACGTCGAACACGCTGCGCGCGACCGCGGCCAGCGCCGAACTCGTGTTCGGCGCGGTGTTGACCTGATAGCCCTCGTCCTCCAGGCAGAGGCGGAAGTTGCGCAGCACCGTGGCGTCGTCGTCGATCAGTAATACGCGTTCACGGGGAGTAGCGGTTTCGTTCATTGCGATCCCATGGGTAAAGCCCTTGCAGTCTGCACGGGCGCCTGGCGCTTTCCTGCAATCCGCCGCGAGGGCGGCCGCGCGAGCAAAGTCCAAGGCTATGAAATATCAGCAAAAAATTCCAGATCGAACGGTGGCACGGGGATTGACTGTATAGCTTCGACCGCGGCGGCATCGAAGTGCGACGCGGAAAGCAAGCCTAAGGAGATAACCCATGTTGCATTACGCCGTTGTGTTTTTAGTCGTCGCCCTGATCGCGGCCGTGCTGGGTTTCGGCGGTATCGCCGGCGCCGCCGCAGGCATCGCCAAGATCCTGTTCTTCGTGTTCCTGGTGCTGTTCGTGATCTCGCTGATTGCTGGCCGCCGACGCGTCTAGTCAGTAAGCAACCCCTGAACAAGCCCCGCGACCATCGCGTTTGCGTTCAGCACCCGATCTCCACAACCCGGCCATATACCTGCAGCGCAGGCATCTGGCCGCGCCGTGGACTCACGGGGGCTCCGGAATCGGAAGCGAAAAGCGCCTTGTTTGGAAGTTCCCTAAAGGTCGGCGTCCCCGAAAGGACGCCCGGTCGCATCGGATGGCGGCCCGACCACCCCGCAGAACCCAGGAGAAACCATGAGCACCACCAGCAACCTCAAAGACCTCATCGAGCTATTGAACGACGGCGAGAAGTTCTACAGCGAAGCCGCAACGAAGGTGAAGATCCCGGCCTACGCCAATCTTTTCCAGCGCATGGCGCAGCAGAAGCAGGCGATCGCGAGCGATCTTTCGGCGCGTCTGGCCTCGCATGGCGAGACCGCCCCGGAAGGCGGCACGCTGCTCGGCTCGCTGCGGAAGTTCTACGCCGACGTGCGCGCCAGCATGAGCAGCGATGCCGAGTCGATCTACGTCGCCCAGCTCGAACAGACCGAGGACCGCATCCTCGAGGCGTTCCGCGACGAGCTGACGCAGAGCGAGGACATGGAACTGCGTCGCATCGCCGAGCGCCACTATCCGGAGATCAAGCGCACCCATGACGAAATGCGCGACCTCAAGCGCCGTCTGGCTGCCTGAACGCTAACGCAATCTGATCCACATCTTCACAAGGAGCTGTCATGAACCAGGACATCATCAAGGGCAAGTGGAAGCAGGTGACCGGGCAGGCCAAGGTGCAGTGGAACAAGCTCACCGACGACGATCTCGGCGTGGCCGATGGTCATCGTGAATATCTTGTCGGCAAGCTGCAGGAACGCTACGGCTGGGCCAAGGACGAGGCCGAGAAGCAGGTAAAGGACTTCGAAAGCCGCATGTAACACACCCAAGCTCGCGTGCAGGAAGCACGCAGCGTCAAGTGGTAACACGCTGTTCCTGTCGTCGCTGCCGCGTTCCAACGGCGTGGCGCGTGGCAGGTACAGGGCGGGCCGCCGCGAGGCGGTCAGCAAGGAAGCACTATCCGGGACATGGACGTCGATTTCCCCAAGCGGACCGGTCATGTTTCACCCTTCCCCGACCGACCGGTCCAGCACCGCTGTGAAGCGGCGCAGCACGCGCCCACCCCAAGGGGCGCACGTGCGAGTCCAGAGCGGCGACGTTCCCCTGCGTCGCCGCTTTTTTTCGTGCCGAGGGCGAGTTCCTGCGGCAGCGTGTGATCAGAACCGCTGGCGATAGCTCGCGTACCAATACCGGCCCGGTACGTCGTAGTCCGCAAAGAACGAGTTGAACTGCGTCGAATAGGCCACCGGCGGATCCCGATCGAACGCATTGCGCACGCCGAGCGTGAACTTCGCATTCCATGGCGTCTGCCAGCCTGCTTCCAGATCGAAATACGTCACGCTGCCGACGCGATTCTGCGGCGCCGGCGACGCGATGCCCGAACCGTCGATGTCAATCCGCCGGTTCGGGTTCGAGCACAGTCGGTTGAGGTTGGGTTGCTCGAGGTATTCCGCAATCTCGGTGACGATGCTGCAGTCCTCGTCACCCGGCGAGAAATAGCGGGCGCCCACGGACGCGCTCCACACGTCGCGCTGCCACTGCAGGCTGAGATTGGAGCGCAGGCGCCAGACCACCGTGTAGAAACCCCCCGGCGTGCGGTTGTCGGCAACGACGTTGCCCTGCGCCAGCGTGCCATCGGACAGCAGAGTGTTTCGCGCGGGCTGGTGCAGCTCGCCGTAGTAGTCGACGTACGCGTTGTCCCAGGCGACGACGAAGTTGCCCACGTCGGTGGCGTGGCGATAGGTGATGCCGAAGTCCACACCTTCGGTCTCGAGGCCGCCCGGCAGGTTCTGCGCGTTCGCGAGCACGCTGAGCAGGCTGCCGTCGGACGCGCGCCCGATGCGTGCGCACGCGGCGGCGTCGCCGCGCTCGTAGCAGTCGGCCAGTACGGCCTCGGGCGAGCGGTTGCCGATCGCGTCGCGGATCTGGATGCGATACCAGTCGACCGTCGCTTCGAGCCCTTCGAGCCATTGCGGCGAATAGACGAAGCCGAACGAGCGCGACAGCGCGCGCTCGGGCTGCAGATTGCGGTTCGCGCCGTAGGTGACGTAGGCCTCGCCCTGCTGCACGCCGACCGGCACGCCCGCGGCCTGGCAGCGCGCCAGCGTCGCGGCCGACGGCGAATTCTCCGCCGCGCACGGATCGGGCAGTTCGCCGATGCTGTCGTAGGCGCCCGAATAGAGGTCGAACAGGCTGGGCGCGCGAAAGCCCTCGGCGATATTCGCGCGCACGAGCAGATCGTCCGCCGGCTTCCAGCGCAGGCCCAACTGCGAGTTGGTGGTACCGCCGAATTCGGAATAGTCCGAGTAGCGCGAGGCCAGCGACACGTCGAGCTGGCGCGCGAAAGGCTGGTTGTCGAGCAGCGGTAGATTGACCTCGACGAAGGCCTCGTCGACGGTGTATCTGCCCTCGGTTGCATCGTAGGTGACACCGGTGCCGTTCGCGTTGCCGCTCGCGATGACGGCGTCGGGCCGGTTGTAGCCACTCTCCTTGCGATGCTCGTAGCCGGTCGCGAGGCCGACTGGGCCGGCGGGCAGCTCGAACAGGTCGCCTTCCGCATGCACGACGAGATCACGCGTATCCGAACGCTTGCGGTTGTGCGCTGAAATGCCGACGTAGTCGAGCATGTCCGACGTGATCGCGCCAGGAGGGCCGAACAGGTTCAACGGCACGCAACCGGCTACCACCGCGCCGGGCGTGCCACAGCGCGCGACGCCGGCCGCATCGAGGAACGACGGCCCCAGCGCGAGCGCGAGACGGCTGTTGTCGGCGTACGGCGACACGAACTCGCGTTGGTCGGCGCGCGTCGCGTTGTAGTTCACGCCCCACGTGAAATCGCGGGTACCGAGTTCGAAGGCGCCGTCCAGGCCGACGCTCAGGCGCGTGGTGTCCACATCCTGTTCGAAGCGGCGCGGTCCGGCCTCGGTGAAGCGGCGCGAGCCGAAGACGATGGTCTCGCCGAACGGGTTGTAGACATTGTCCGCGGAAATGGCGACCGGATTGCCGGCGCCGTCCAGCAGGAATGGTGAGAACGACACCACCGGTTCGGCTAGCTGCTGGGACGAACGGCGTTCGTTGCGCAGCACGTTCGCGCTGAGCGCGAGCCGTGGGCTGAACTCGTAGCGTCCCCGGGCGAACAGCGCGCGACGCTCCTGCGGCGTCTGCAGATAATTCTGCACCGTGTAGTTGTAGCCGTCGGTCGCCGGATCGAGCGGACGGAAGTCGTCGATCGACGTGCCCGGGCGGCCGTCGATCAGGCGCAGGAAGCCCTGGCCGGATTCCGGAATGAAGCGCGTATACGGGGTCGTCAGCGAACCGGTCGCTTCCAGCGGCAGGCCGGAATAGGGCAGGCGCGAGATGGCGCGGTCGCGCGCGAAAATCGGTTCGTCCTTGCTGTAGGCCGCACCGGCGGCCACGTTCCATCCGTCGCCCTTGGCGCCGTAGGTCAGGTCGAAGGCGCGGCGCTGGCCGTCGTTGTAGGAATTCTCGCCGAAGTAAGCGCTGGCTTCGCCGCCGCTGTAGTCGCGCCGCGTCACGATGTTGACGACGCCGGCAATCGCGTCCGAGCCGTAGATGGCCGACGCGCCGTCGCGCAGTACCTCGACACGCTGTACCAGGGCCAGCGGAATCGCGGTCAGGTCGACGGCGCCTTCCAGTCCCGAAACCAGACGCTGTCCATCGAGCAGCACCAGCGTGCGGTTGTCGCCAAGGCTGCGCAGATTCAGGCGCGCTTCGCCGTTGCTGCCGTTGTTGATGTTGCGATTGAGGGTCTGGCCGTTGCTGGTGACGGTCTGCAGGATGTCGCCGATGTCGGTCAGTCCCGTGCGCAACAGCGCCTCGCGTTCGATGACCAGTACGGGATGCTGGGTTTCCATGTCGACACGGCGCAGATGCGAGCCGACGACGTCGACTTTCTCGAGCCTGATCGCCTCGCCGTCGACCTTGAGCTGCTGCGCGAGCGCCTGCGAGCAGGCCAGTGCCAGCAGCGGCGCGGCGACGAATACGGCGCGGAGCGGTTTCACTACCATCGAATTTCTCCCCAAGTCGACCATGTATCAAAAATTGCGCGGCCGACGGATGGTAGCCAAACGGACGACAACTAGGAAAGCCTTCGTACGAACAAAATCCTAGTAGGTCGTGTGCGCACTTCGTCGCGCCAGCCGTGCTGCGCTGCGCGAAACAGGAACGGGCGTTGGGACCGGCGAAGGGCTGCACGCGAGCTGCATTGCAGCAGTGGCCGGGCCGTGGCTGTTATCGTGAGGCGGTACCGCACCACGTCGGACCGAACGGAGTCGCCTGCCTCATGCTGAACCCGCCACAGATCATTTGCCTCGTCGTCATCGGCGTGGTCCTGCTGCTCCTGATTACCGAATGGATGCGCTCGGATCTCGTAGCCCTCGGCGCGCTCGTCGTGCTGATCGGCAGTGGGGTGCTGACGCCCGAGCAGGCGCTCAAGGGCTTCGGCAGCGAACCGGTGGTCGCGGTCATCGGTGCGTTCGTGTTGTCCGCCGCGGTGGTCAATACCGGCCTGGCCGAACGCTTCGGCAGCTGGGTCACCCGCGTCGCCGGCACGCGCATGGTCTGGGGACTGCTGGTATTGATGCTGGCCGCGGCGCTGCTGTCGGCCCTGACCCACCATCTGCTGATCACCGCGCTGATGGTGCCGATCGCGGGCACCGTGGCCGCGCGAGGCCGCTTTCCCGCCTCGCGGCTGCTGATGCCCGTGTCGCTCGCGGCGTCGATCGGCACCACGCTGACCTTGATCGGTGCCCCGGCCTTCCTGGTCGCCGACCATGTGCTGCAGGAAGCCGGGCGCGAAGGGTTCGGCATCTTCTCATTGACGCCGATCGGCATGGCGCTGGTCGGCTGCAGCCTGATCTACATGGTGCTTCCGGGCCGCTGGCTGCTGCCCGATCGCGTCGCGGGCGAAAGCAGCGCGACACGCTTTGCGCTCGAAGACTATTACACCGAGATCCTGATCCTCGACGGTGCGCCGCAGGTCGGCCTGACGCTGGCCGCACTCGCGGAGCGCTACCGCAACCGTTTCGATGTCGTCGACTGGCTGCGTGGCGGTGATCCGATCCGCCACGGCCGCGAAGATCGCGCGATCGAGGCCGGCGATGTGCTGCTGGTGCGCTCCACGCCGCAAGGTCTGGCTGACATTGCCGACGAAAAAGGCCTGGCCCTGCACGCGGTCGCCAAGTACGGTGAAAGCGGCGGCGGGGAGACGGCCGAGCAGTTCGGAGACGAGCGCCTCGCGCAACTGGTGATTGCGCCGCGCTCCTACCTGTCCGGACGCGCGCTCGGCGAAGTGGATTTCCGCGAGCGCTACGGCGTCATCGTCGTCGGGTTGTGGCGGCGGGACGGTTGGATGCGCGGCGAACTGTCCGACGTGCGTCTGCAGCCCGGTGACACGCTCGTGGTGTGGGGCGAGCCGCGGCAGCTCGACACGCTGGCGTCGCAGCGCGAATTCCTCATGGCCTTGCCGTTCCGCGCGCGGCGCCTGCGCCGTTCGCGCGTCTGGTGGGCGCTGGGCATTCTCGCCGCGAGCGTGGTCTGCGCTGCGACCGAACTGTTGCCGGTGCACGTCGCCTTCCTCAGCGGTGCGATTGGCGTGGTCATGGCGCGCTGTCTCAGCGCGGAAGAAGCCTACGCGGCGCTGGAACTGCGCGTGATCGCCTTCATCGCCGGCGCGCTGGCGCTCGGCGCGGCGCTGGAACAGACCGGCCTGACCACCCTCGCGGCCGCACATTTCGTGCCGTTGCTCGATGGCTTCTCGCCGTTCTGGATCCTGCTGCTGGTGTTCAGCGCCGGCGCCATCGTGACGCAGGTGCTGTCCGATGCCGCAACCGTCGTGCTGCTTGCGCCGATCGTCGCGCGGATGGCCGAGCCGCTGCAGCTGCAGCCCGAAGCCCTGGTCGCTAGCCTCGCGATCGGCGCCGTCGCGGCATTCCTGACCCCGCTCGGCCATCACGGCAACCTGCTGGTCTACGTGCCGGGCGGCTACCGTTTCGGCGACTTCTTTCGGGTCGGCGCACCGCTCACGGTACTGTTCGCGTTCATTACGGCCTTTGTTTCCTTGTGGCTATGGCCGGCGGTTCGATGAGCCGCGCACGGAGCGTTCGTCCCGGTGTGGCCGAAAACGCCTACGCCTGCGCCGACTGCGCCAGCGGCAGTTCGAACGCGAACACGCTGCCGCCGCCGGCGCGCGGTTCGAACCACAGATAGCCGCCCATCTGCTCGATGTCGTCGCGCGCGATGGCCAGGCCCAGGCCGGTGGAAAGACTTTCGTCCGCGTCGATGTCGACATGCGCGATGCGCGCGAAGCGCTGGAACAGCTTGGCCCGCTCCGATGCCGGGATGCCCGGGCCGCGGTCCATCACGAACACGCGCGCGTAGCCCGGCCGGTCCGAGTCCAGCTGCACGTCGATGCTGGAGCCCGGCGGCGCGTAGCGGATCGCGTTGCTGAGGAGGTTCTGCAGCACGTTGCGCAGCGCGGCCGGATCGCCTTGCGCCGCAAGCGGCCGGCCGCCGCGGACCAGGCGCACGCCGCGCGCCTCCGCCGCGGCCTGCTGCCGTGCGATCGCGCGGTCGGCGATCTGGCCGAGGTCGACCACGGCCGAATCCAGCGCGCGCACCCGCTCGATCGCGGCGCGGCGCTGCAGAAAGCGCTGCACGAACTCGATCGCCTCGTCGCAGCAGCTGACGATGTCGTCCACGAGCCCCGCATGCCGTTCTGGCGTGATGGTGGGTCGGCGCAGCATCTGCGCGGCGAACCGGATGTTGGAAATCGGATTCTTCAGGTCGTGCGCGACGATGGCGGTGACGTCGTCGCGTTCGCGCACGATCAGGCGCAGGTGTTCGGTGGCACGCTTGAGGTTCACATGGGTGCGCACGCGCGCCAGCAGTTCCTCCGCCACGAAGGGCTTGGTGATGTAGTCCACCGCGCCGAGCTCGAACGCGCGCACGAGGAATTCGCGCTCGGTCGCGGCGGTCAGGAAGATCGTCGGCACCTCGAGCAGCTTGGGATCGGCCTTGAGGCGGCGGCACAGTTCGAAGCCGTCCATGCCCGGCATCATCATGTCCAGCAGCACCAGGTCGGGCTGGCGTGCCTGCGCCCGCGCGAGCGCCTGCTCGCCCGAACTGGCCGGCATGACTTCGTAGCCGGCGTCGGACAGCATCTGTCCGAGCAGTTGGATGTTGGCGGCCTGGTCATCGACGATGAGAACCAGAGGCTCGCGCGCGGGAGCGGAAAGCGGCATCAGACGGTGTCCTGCAAATGCGCGGCTAGCTGGGCGCGCTGGTGGGGGAAATCAAGCAGCGTGGATTCGAGCGCCGCCGGGTCGAACTGCGCGGCGGCCGATTGCAGGCGGCGCGCATAGCGCTCCAGCGGTGCAGAGCCGCAGAGCCCGGAAAGCACCAGCACCTGCTCGGCCAGGCGGGTCGTTTCGCGCACCGCGAGCGAGTCGCGCACGCGCGGCCAGGTATCGTCTTCGAGCCGCTGCAGTTCCGCCAGCACCTCGGCTACGGCCTCGGGCTGCTGCGGCGCCTCGTCGGCTGGCGCCGGCGTCGGGCCGGCCTGCGGTGGCGGCAGCACGCGCAGCAGTTCGGCCATCAGCAACTCGCGCGTGATCGGCTTGCGCACGTAGCCGGTGAAGCGCTCGCGCAGTTGGGCTTCCTCATCGAGCAGGCTCGACGCCGTCACCGCGATCACCGGCGTATGCGCGAGATCGGGATCGACGCGGATCTGCTCGAGTGCCGCCGCGCCGTCGAGATGCGGCATGCGCACGTCCATCAGCACGATGGCCGGCCGGTGCACGCGCGTCAGGGCCACGGCCTGTACACCGTCCTCGGCCATGATGAGGCGATGCGGCGAACCGCGGAACAGCGCCTCGATCAGCTGCCGGTTCAAAGCCACATCGTCGGCGACGAGGATGGTCAGTGGCGGCAGCGACTGCCATTGCGCGTTCACCACGGGTGCGGCATCGACGAGTACGGCGAGTGGTACGCGCGGAAGGCGTATCTGAAAGCACGAGCCCTGGCCGGGGGTGCTGTCCACGCCGATCTCGCCGTCCATCAGGTGGGCCAGTTGCCGCGAGATTGACAGACCCAGGCCCGTGCCTTCGCGCTGGTTCGCGTCGGCTGCGGCCTGGGTGAACGGTTCGAAGATGCTTTCGAGGTCGGCGCTCGCGATGCCCACACCGCTGTCCTCGACTTCGATCAGCAGGGTCACGCGCAGCTCATCGTCGGGATCCGGCGTCGCGCTGGCGCGAATCCGCACGAATCCCTGGTCGGTGTACTTGACCGCGTTGCCGACGAGGTTGAAGAGCATCTGGCGCAGACGCGCCTGATCCAGCTCGACGCCGTCGGGCAGCGAGGCATCCACGCGCGCATCCAGACGCAGGCCCTTGTCGGCGGCAAGCTGCGAAAACACCAGCTGCGCGCTCTGGATCAGCTCGCGCACGTTCATCGGCGCCGGACGCACGTCGAGCTTGCCCGCCTCGATGCGAGAGAGGTCGAGCACGTCATTGATCAGTCCCAGCAGCGAACGGCCGCTCGTGACGATGGCATCGACGTAGCGCTTGTCCTGGGCGTCGCTGACGCGTTCCGAGAGCAACTGGCCGAAGCCGAAGATTGCATTGAGCGGCGTGCGGATCTCGTGGCTCATGTTGGCCAGGAACGCGCTCTTCTCGCGGCTGGCCCGGTCCGAGCGCTCCGCGCGCGCGCGCTGGCGGCGTTCCTGGCGCAGCGCGCTCAGATGCCGGCGCAGCAGCACCACGCCCGCAAGACTCGCGACGATGGCCAGGCCCAGCGCGGAAAAGATCGACACGTTGCGCTGTGCGATGGCCTTCTCGAGGTGGGACTGCTTCTCGGCGATCAGGCCGCGCGTATCGAGGGTCAGCTTGCCGATGGAGCGGCGGATGTCGTCCATCATCTGGCTGCCGAAGCCCGAGCGCATCAGAGTCAGCGCCTTGTCGGGTCCATCCTGGCGATACACCGCGAGTGAAGTCGCGATCTCGCCGCGCTTGTTCGCCAGTGCATTCTCGATCGCGCTGAGTTCCTCGAGTGCTTCGGGGTATTCGCGCAGGGCCTTGTCGACGGCGCGGAAATCCGACGTGATCTCGGCCTCGGCGTCACGGTAGGGCTGCAGATAGTGCTCTTCTCCGGTCAGCAGATAGCCGCGCTGGCCGGTTTCCAGATCCACGGTATGCGCCAGCAGGATCGTCAGGCGCTTGGTCGCTTCCTGCAGCTGAGTGACCTCGCGCAACGTGACGCCGAGTTGGGCACCGGTGCTCAGTGCCGCCCAGCCCACACCGAGCAGCAGCAGCAGGGTCAGCGCGAACAGCAGGAGATAGCGCTGCCAGCCGTCCCAGTCGGGCGATTCGGCGACGTTGGGCGCGAGGTCGTCGGCCAAGAACGTACTCCAGGCAGTTAGCAAGGGTCGGCGGATGAGCGCGGCGCCATGCAATGTGCATGGCTTCGACGCCGTGTAGTGGGACTAGTGCAACCCGAGAGATCTTCGTGTTCTATAAAAATCAGTAGCTTGCGTCGTTGCTGGGGCTGGCACGAAGTCTGAATCATACGACTGTACGTCACTGAACCTGATGGAGTCGTCATGAATACGAAACCGCTGTTGCTGTGTGCCAGTCTTGCCGCCGCCCTGCTGCTGAGCGCCTGCGACCGACCGGAAGATCCCGCCAAGACACGTGCTGATGTCGCCAAGGCCCAGGCCGAAGCGACTCAGAAATCCCAGGATGTACGCGCCGAGGCCAACAAGGATGTGGCCGCGGCTCAGTCCGACCTGGCCAAGACGCAGGCCGAGGCCAACAAGGACCTGAATGCGGCCGAGCGCTCGGCTGGCGATCAGCGCGCCGACGCGAACAAGGAAGTCGGCACCGCCGTGGACAAGGCGAATACCAAGATCACGAAGGAAGAAGCGGAAGTCCTGCGCACGCGGGCCAAGGCCGACTATGACGTGGCCAAGACCGACGCGGCGGCGGCGCAGAAAGTGGCCGAACAGCGTTGCGATGCGCTGACCGGCGACGCCAAGGACAGCTGTCAGTCCAAGGCGAAGGCCGACTACGACGCCGCCGTCACTGCTGCCGAAGCGCGTCGTGACGAACGTCTGCGCGAAGCCGATTCGCTGACTGCGCACGCGGGCTGATCACGCCGTCCAGTCCCGGATTCCAGATGCTGTAACAAAGCTGTTCGTCCACACCTATTCACAGGAAGATCGCCATGAAAGCCATGCTCAAGACCGTTGCCCTGTTGCTGCTCGTCGCCATCGGCACCAGCTCGCTGACCGCCTGCCATACCGTCAAGGGCGCGGGCAAGGACGTCGAAAAGGTGGGCGAGGAAATCCAGGATGCATCCGGCAAGTAACGTGTAGCGCTATCGATCGCGTCCGCTGCGCCACCTCGCAGCACGACACGGGAGCCCCGGCCAGCGATGGTCGGGGCTTTTTTTGTGGGCGATGCAGATGCGATAGCAAAGGCTCGTGTCATTCGTCCACACCATCGTGCGTCCGGTCACCGTATTCCCGTGTTCCGTCCCATCGTGTTTTCCGTTTCCCGCACGCGATCCATAGAGTCAGTGCGGGGCGCACGCGAGCGATGTTGCATCGCCAGCCACGCAACGACGGCAAGGGAGATTTCCAGGATGCGATACGCGCGGTGGGTGGTGTTGCTGGCGGCCGGCATCGGCCTTGCGCCGGCCATGGCACAGGACGTGCTCGTGCTCGCCGGTGCGAACGACAATCCCAATGCCCTGATCAATGGGGTGTTCGACGGTTCGACGGTGGCGTTCAGGCCCGAAGTGCCCAGCGGCGGCACGACGCCGGGAAACGTCAACTATCTCTACTTTGCCCAGGTGCGTGCGCACCGCTCGGCGACGCCGGGCTGCACCCGCATCGCGCAGACGAACGACGGCAACGTGACGGTCTACGCCATGGGTCCTGGCAACGCCATCGCGCCGGTGGCGGGATCGCCGTTCACGACCGGACCTGACACCGAGGCGCTGGCGTGGTCGCCCGACGGCGGAGCACTGTACGTACCGCTGTACGGCACCTCGACCGTGTTCGTATTCACGGTGACGTGCAACGGCGGCGTCGTGACCGCGACAGCCGCTGGCACGGTGGCATTGAGCGGTGTGTTCAGCCTCGTGGACGCCTGGGTCATCGGTAGCGGTCCTGGCACTCATTTGTGCCTGGCCGGGCGCACGTCGAGCACCGTCGGCTGTTTCGCGATCGACGCCACCACGCGCCTGCCGTCCACTTCGCCGGTGAACACGGTGGCCGTCGGCAGCGCGCGCGGGGTTCGTTTCGCACTGAACGGCTGCGGCATCCTCGCGGTCGGCAACGCGTTCGTGAGCCAGGGCGTCCGCGTCGACACGAAGGGTTTCCTGACACTGACCAGCACGGCGCCCAACGTGGCGCAGGCGCGCTACGGCGCGATCAGCGCGGACGGTACGCTGGCCGCCATGGGCAGCGACGACAACGGATTCAGTGTATATGCGGTCGACAGCGGCTGCGGGTTGTCGCTGGTCGGCACGGACCAGAGCGCGCCCGCGGATCCCTACGTCATGTACATGGCCTTCGATTCGCGCAACCGGCTGTATGTTGCGGACTCGCTGGAAAACCGCATCCGTGTCTTCGCGCCGACCTCGACCGCGATCGGCCCCGCAATCGCCAGCGTGCTGACCAGTCACGCGACAACGAGCGCACCGGCCGGACTGGACGTGGTCGAGCTTTCGCTGCCGGATGCGTTGTTCGCCGACGATTTCGAATAGGGCATGCTGGAGCCCGAATGCGGTCCCGTCACTGCCGGCGTCACAGCGACCGGTCGCGTCCCTCGCGCTTTTCGCGATCGGCTTCGATCGCTTCGTCCAGCGAGTGCGTTTCGTGTACGCCGCGCTCGTGCGCGGCCAGTTCACCGAGCCGGCAATAGAACGAGCGCAGAACCGCGAGCTCGGTCTCATCGAGCTCTTCGATCGCAATCAGGCGGTTGCTCGCGTGGCGATGCGAGGCCAGCAGCTCGTTGAGCTTGAGATGCAGCGCGACGCTGTCCTTGTTCTGCGACTGCTGGATCACGAACACCATGAGAAACGTGACGATCGTGGTCGCCGTATTGACCACGAGTTGCCATGTCTCGGAATAGCCGAACAGCGGACCGCTCGCGGCCCAGAGCAGGATCGCTCCGAGCGCGAGGCCAAACGCCGTCGGCGTACCGACCGCGTGCGTGATCGTGCCGGCGGCGCGGTCGAACAGCGAGCGGCGCTTGTCGCGCCGCAGGGTGCGCCCCAGGGTGGGCTGTTCCGCTGACGTGCTCACGCGATCCTCCCGATGACGGTCTACCGATGGCGGCCTACGTCTGCGCGTGGGAGACGTCGCGCCTGGCAAAAAAGGCGGCAGCCACGGCGTGTGACGCGTGGCCGCCGCAAAACGCAGCCCCTGTGGTGGGTGCTGCATGCGATGGAACGGCGGCGGTGTCGCAGCGCGGGCGACACCGGTCGCTCGCCCGGCGCTCGATCAGCGACGTGTCTTGAGCGCGTCGGCCTCGACCTTCTTGGCGCCGCGGATGTTGTCGGCGATCTCAATCGCCATCGATCTTTCCTGGCTGGTTTCGACCTGACCGCTGAGCGTGACCACGCCGTTGGTCGTCTTGACGTCGATGTCCTCGTCCATCAGCGGACGCGACAGGGTCAGCGACGATTTCACCTTGGCCGTGACCCAGGTATCGGTGACCGGCTGCTCGGAGCTGCTGCCGCCGCGCTTGGCATCGCCGGCCACGGCAAGCTCGTTGTTCACCTTGCGCACGCCACTGGTATTGCTGGCATAGCGTCCGGCGAGGTCTTTGCCTTCGGCCGTCGGCACCTTGCCGCGCAGCGTGACGATACGGTTGTTCGTATCGACGTTGATGTCCAGGCCGTCGGTATGTTCGCTCCAGAGCAGCTTGCTCTTGACCGTGGCGGTGATGGTGGCGTCTTCGGCCGCCTCGACGAAGCTGCGTTCGCCGGTGGGTCGCGCTTTGGGCGCCCAGTCCGGATCGACCTTGACGTTGTTCACGACCCTCGTGATGCCGCTGACCCCAAGCGCGACCTGCTCGGCCAGATCCTTGTCGATGGATTCATCCACCGTGCCGTTGATCGTCGCGGTTTCACGGTTCACGGCGACGTCAAATTCGAACGGGTTCAGATGTCGGTTCAGCGCGAAGCTGGCCCAGATGCGGCCTTCCTTGTTGGCGTCGCTGAGACTCTGCTCGACCGGCTTGTCGGCGGCGGTGGTCGGCAGCGCGACGGCGCCGCCGAAGGCGAGCAGGGTGGCCAGTGCAAGCGGCTTGATGACGTTCATGGAGATCTCCCAAATCGATGTGGCGGGCTCAGGTGGCCCGAGCAGCCCCATGCAGCAAGCTCTTTGCCATCCACACCACCGGGAGAATTCACCGCATAAACAATCAGCTACCTGACGAGCGTGAGCGCGGGATCGGGCGATCTGCCAGAACCCCTGCGGTGTTCTATGCAAACCGCGGGTTGCCTGCATATCACGCGGACGGCGGCGGCTCAGGTCGCGTTGGCGACACCCACCAGCAAGGCCAGGCCCAGCGCGATGCGGTACCACGCGAATGCGGTGAAGGAGTGGGTGCGGATGTAGCCGAGCAGCCACTTCACCACCACGAACGCAGTGATGCAGGACACCCCGAACGCGATGCCCAACAGGTCCCAGTCCTCGTGGATCTCGCCTTGCTTCAGCGTCTTCATGAGCTCGTAGCCCGAGGCGGCGAACATGGTCGGGATGCCGACGAGGAACGCGAATTCGGTCGCAGCGGCACGGCTCGTGGTCCCGGCCAGCAGCGCGACGAAGATCGTCGCCGCGGAGCGCGATGTGCCGGGAAACACGCCGGCAAGGACCTGCAGCAGCCCCACCAGCGCTGCCGTATGCCAGGCGATGGCGGTGACCTCGGGCTTGTTTGCTACCCAACGTTCGGCCAGCAATATCCAGATGCCGCCGATCACGAGCGCCCAGGCGATGGGCGTGATTTCGCTCGGCAGCTTGAAGCCGAGCTTGGAAACGATGAGTCCCAGCACCGCGGTGATGCCGAAGGCCAGTGCCAATTTTGCAGCATAGTCCCTTTGTTCCTTATCGCCGAAGCCGCTGGCCAGCTGCCACAGGCGCTCGCGGTAGATCAGGCAGACCGCGAGGATCGCGCCGGCCTGGATCGCGATGTTGAACAGGTCCGAGCGCGCGCCGAGCCAGTGCTCGGCGATGAGCAGATGACCGGTGCTGGAAATCGGCAGGAACTCGGTGATGCCCTCGATGATGCCGAGCAGGGTGACGTTGAGGATTTCGTTCATGCGCGTGCGTGCGGTGCGGCGGTCTGGGCGAGGCCGCGTAGCTTAGCGAGTTCCTGCCGGGCGTTGCGCGGCGCCGCCGTTGGGTCGCCTGGAGTAATCTCGCGGTCCCGTCGTGCCTGCCGCACCTACCGGATCGTCCGCCTGATGTCTGACCACAGCGCCGAAGGTCCGCCGCGCGGCACCGTGCTCGTACTCGGTGCGGCCGGCTTCATCGGTGGATTCATCGTCGCCGCACTGCGCAGCGTCGACTGGCAGGTGATTCGCGGCGTGCGTTCGAGGCCGTGCCTCGCCGTCGACGAGCGTGCCTGCGACCTCGCCGCGCTGCAGACGGTGGACGACTGGCTGCCGCTGCTCGAGGGCATCGACGCCGTGGTCAACGCCGCAGGCCTGCTGCGCGACCGCGGACCCGACCGACTTGCCGATATCCACGAGCACGCGCCGCTCGCGCTCGCCCAGGCCTGCGTGCGCCGGGGCATCGCCCGTTTCGTGCAGATCTCCGCACTGGGCGAGCCGGCCGACGGCGAGTTCATCGCCTCCAAGCATCGCTTCGACGACGCGCTGCTGGCCCTGCCGCTGCAGGCCGTGGTGCTGCGGGCGTCGGTGGTCTACTCGACCGCGGGCTCCTACGGCGGCAGCTCGTTGCTGCGTGCGCTGGCCGGATTTCCCGGGTTTCTGCCGCTGCCCGGCGATGGGCGCTGGGGCTTACAGCCGTGTGCGGCCGAGGATATGGCCGAACTGGTGGTGCGCGCGTTAACGGCACCGGCCCGCGGCGTGTTCGAGATCGGCAGCCCTGCGCCGTTGAGCCTGCGCGACTATCAGCGGCATTGGCGGGCATGGTTGCGCGTGCCGGGACGCCGGGTCGTCGGCATCCCCGAGCGCTGCATCGGCATTGCCGTGCGGATTGGCGAATGGGTCGGGCGCGGACCGCTCGGTGCGGCGACCTGGCGGATGCTTCAGCGTGGCGTGGACATTGCGCCAGCGCAGCGGCAGCAGGTCATCGACGCCTTCGGATACGCTCCGCGCGCGTTGCCCGAGGTACTTGCCAGACGACCCAGCCAGGCGCAGGACCGCTGGCATGCGCGGCTCTATCTGCTCGCGCCGGTGCTGCGCCTATCGGTCATCGCGCTCTGGCTGCTCTCCGCATTGGCCGGGTTCATCACACCGGCGGCCGACATCGAACGTCTTGCGGCCGGCAGCTGGCTGGCGCAGACCTGGCCGGTCGCGCTCGCGCGCGTGGCCGGTTGCGTCGACCTGCTGCTGGCGCTGTGGCTGATGAGCGGCCGGCAGCCGCGCCGCGCGACTGTCGTGATGCTGGCTTTGCTGGGCACGTATACGGTGGCGTTCGGCGCGGCACTGCCGGTGCTGTGGCTGGATCCGCTCGGCGGTCTGGCCAAGAATCTCGTGCTGGTGCCGGCGCTGGCCGTGCTCTGGGTGCTCTCGGACAGGAGATGACGTGACGTACTTCTGGGTGAAATGGATACATATCCTGTCCTCCACTGTGTTGCTGGGCACGGGGCTGGGCATCGCGTTCGTCTTCTGGATCGCGCACCGTCGCGGCGATGTGCGCGTGATCGCCGCGACGGCGCAGACGGTCGTTCTCGCCGATGCTTGCTTCACCGCGCCGGCCGTCGTCGTGCAGTTCGTCACCGGTCTGTGGCTGGCCGACCTGATGCAGCTGCCGCTGAGCGTGTTCTGGCTCAAGGCGGCGCTGTTCCTGTTCGTGCTGGTCGGCTGCTGCTGGCTGCCGGTACTGTGGCTGCAACTGCGCGCACGCAATCTCGCGCGCGACGCGGCCGCCCGCGGCACCCCGCTGCCGGTCGCGTATCACCGCGTCATGCGCTGGTGGTTCTGGCTCGGCTGGCCCGCGTTCGCCAGCGTGATCGCGATCTTCTGGCTCATGGTCATGAAGCCGTCCTGACGGCAGCCGCTAAACGCACCTACAACGTGCTTAAATCAGGTATCGCGCACCAAAATCGTGCAGAAGATGCGATTTCCATCGTGCGGGATCCACACAAGTCATTGATATAAAACAAATTGCTGCGATGGCACACACCTTGCCATAGCTTGGTCAATCATCCATCCACCAGAGGCTCTATCCGCATGTCCGCCGACAAGGTTCTCAAGCTCATCAAGGACGACGGCATCGAATTCGTCGATCTGCGTTTCGCCGACATGCGCGGCACCCAGCATCACGTGACCTTCCCGGCGCACGCGATCGACGAAAGCACGTTCGAGGACGGCAAGATGTTCGACGGTTCGTCGATCGCCGGCTGGAAGGGCATCAACGAGTCGGACATGGTGCTGCTGCCGGATGCGGACTCGGCCGTGGTCGATCCGTTCTTCGCGCACAAGACGCTGGCGATCAACTGCGATGTGCTCGAGCCGAGCACCATGCAGGCCTATTCGCGCTGCCCGCGTTCCATCGCCAAGCGCGGCGAGGCGTTCCTGAAATCCACTGGCCTGGCCGACACGGCCTTCTTCGGCCCGGAGCCCGAGTTCTTCATCTTCGACTCGGTGCGCTGGCAGAACGACATGGGCAAGGTGTTCTACGAGATCCAATCGCAAGAAGCGGCGTGGAGTTCGAAGTACCGCTACGAGGAAGGCAATTCGGGCCTGCGTCCCGGCGTGAAGGGCGGTTATTTCCCGCTGCCGCCGGTGGATTCGTTCCAGGACCTGCGCAGCGAGATGTGCCTGGCGCTCGAAGCGCTCGGCCAGGTGGTCGAAGTGCACCATCACGAAGTCGCGAACGCCGGCCAGTGTGAAATCGGCACGCGCTTCAACACGCTGGTGAAGAAGGCCGATGAGCTGGCGCTGCTCAAGTACGTGGTCCGCAACGTCGCGCACAAGAACGGCAAGACCGTGACCTTCATGCCCAAGCCCATCGTCGGCGACAACGGCTCGGGCATGCACGTGCACCAGTCGCTGGCCAAGAGCGGCCAGAACCTGTTCTCCGGCGATCTCTACGGCGGCCTGTCGCAGACCGCGCTGTACTACATCGGCGGCATCTTCAAGCACGCGCGTGCCATCAATGCGTTCACCAACTCCACCACCAACAGCTACAAGCGCCTCGTGCCGGGCTTCGAAGCGCCGGTCATGCTGGCCTATTCCGCGCGCAACCGCTCGGCGAGCTGCCGCATCCCGTTCGTGACCAATCCCAAGGGCCGCCGCATCGAGATCCGCTTCCCGGATCCGATGAACTCGGGCTACCTCGCGTTCACCGCGCTGATGATGGCCGGCCTCGACGGGATCCTGAACAAGATCGACCCGGGCGCGCCGATGGACAAGGACCTCTACGACCTGCCGCCCGAAGAAGAGAAGAACATCCCGACGGTCTGCCACAGCCTGGACCAGGCCCTGGAAGCGCTCGACAAGGACCGCGACTTCCTCAAGGCCGGTGGCGTGTTCTCCGACGACTTCATCGACGCCTACATCGAACTGAAGATGCAGGAAGTCACCAAGTTCCGCGCGTCGACGCATCCGCTGGAATATCAGATGTACTACGCGATCTGAGGGCAGGAAAGACGGCGAAAAGAGAGAGAAGTGAGTCAAGCGGCGGCGTCGCTGCGGCCACTCGGTCTTGCCGCATTGCGGACGAAAACGTAGAGCCCGGCCCTCTCATCTGTCGGGTGTTCGACACAGCCTTCCGCGAAGTGTTCGCGGAAGGCGCTTGAGACGGTGAGGGCCTTCGATGCGGAATTCGCACGGCGGGCGGACGCAAAAAAATAAATAGAAAAACATACAACTAGAAACATCGCCGCGCGGACGCGCGGCTGTTCGGGGAAGGGCGGTGCGCGGGCTTTCGCGAGGCCTCGCGCGCCGGCCGCAGGATGCGGCGATACGGTCGGTCTTCGCCGCGAGCCAGGCGAGGGCGGAACCAAGGGGCGACACAGCCTCGGATACCCGGAGTGGAGCGGCAGGGACTGCCACCGTTGCGCCTGTGTGCGCGGCGGCCACCAACTCACCGAACGGGATCACCTTCATGCCTCGCTCTCCTGCCACGTTTCGCGTGGACGCCATCCTTGCGTCCGCGATCCTCCTCGCCGCCGGCTGCGCGCACGCCGGCACCAGCGGCACGCTCGCCCTGACCAGCGACTACCTGTTCCGCGGCCTGTCCCAGACCAACCAGGAGCCCGCCTTGCAGGGCGGCGCCGAATACGCTCACGACGGCGGCTTCTATGCCGGTATCTGGGGCAGCAACATCAGCTGGCTGTCGGACTATTCCAGCGCGTCCCTGCCGATCAGCAGCAGCGTCGAACTTGACGGCTACGCCGGCTGGCGCGTCCCACTCAGCGATTCGCTGAAGCTCGACGCCGGGGTCTACACCTACTACTACCCGGGCACCTATCCCCAGGGTTTCGTGCGCCCGTACACCACGGAAGCGTATGTCGGCCTGCTGTGGGGACCGGGTTCGCTGAAGTACTACCACGCCGTCACGAACCTGTTCGGTTTCGCCGACTCCGACGGTTCGGGCTATCTCGACGCCAGCGTCAACTACGAATTCAGCCCGGGCTGGGTCTTCAACGGCCACGCCGGCCGGCAGCGCGTCAAAGGTACCTCTGTTGCTTCGTATACCGACTGGAAGCTCGGCCTCACGCGCAACTTCGACGGCGGCTGGTCGCTGGCTGCCGCGTACGCGGACACCAATGCGGAGCGCAGCGTCTACACCAATGCCTTCGGCAACTTCCTCGGACGCTCGACCGGCACCTTGACCCTCACCAAAGCCTTCTAGCCAGGGAGTTCCGATGAAACTGATCGTTGCCATCATCCGGCCGTTCAAGCTCGACGACGTCCGCGAAGCGCTGTCCGAAGCCGGCGTCAGCGGCATCACCGTCACCGAGGTCAAGGGCTATGGCCGGCAGAAAGGCCATACAGAACTTTATCGCGGCGCCGAATACGTCGTCGACTTCGTGCCCAAGATCCGCATCGAGGCGGCCGTGCCCGACAGCCTCGAAGACATCGCGATCGAGGCGATCACCACCGCCGCGCGCACCGACAAGATCGGCGACGGCAAGATCTTCGTGCTCGAACTGCAGCATGCCGTGCGCATCCGCACCGGCGAATCCGACGACGACGCGCTCTAGCCAACCGGGGGAAACCATGACTTCGATACGTGATTTGCGCAAAGCGACGCTGCACGTCGCTGCCGGCTTGCTGCTGGGATGCTTCGCGACCGACCTGTTCGCTCAGGCCGCGCCCGTGCCGAACAAGGGCGACACGGCCTGGCTGCTGGTCTGCGCCGCGATCGTGATCTTCATGACCTTGCCGGGTCTGGGGCTGTTCTACGGCGGCCTCGTGCGGTCCAAGAACATGCTCTCGGTACTGATGCAGTGCGTGCTCGTGTTTGCCGTCGTCGCGGTGCTGTGGACCCTGTACGGCTATAGCCTCGCGTTCACGCCGGGCAATGCGTTCTTCGGCGGCTGGGACCGGCTGTTCATGAAGGGGCTGACGCCCGAGGCGAATGCCGCGACGTTCTCCAAGGGCGTCGTCGTGCCGGAGCTGGGCTATTTCGCGTTCCAGGCGGCGTTCGCCTGCATCACCTGCGCACTCGTGGTCGGCGCGTTCGCCGAGCGCATGCGCCTCTCGGCGGTGCTGCTGTTCACGATCATCTGGTTCACCTTTAGCTATGTACCTATTGCGCACATGGTCTGGTTCTGGCCGGGTCCGGATGCGTTCACCGACCAGGCCGCGGGCGACGCGGCGACCGCCGCTTCGGGTTTCCTGTTCAAGCGAGGCGCGCTGGACTTCGCCGGCGGCACCGTGGTGCACATCAACGCGGCGGTGGCGGGGCTCATCGGCGCGTGGATGGTCGGCAAGCGACTGGGCCACGGTCACGAAGCGATGCGGCCGCACAACCTCGCACTGACGATGACGGGTGCGGCCATCCTCTGGGTCGGCTGGTTCGGCTTCAACGCGGGCTCTGCGCTGGAAGCCAACGGCTCGGCCGCGCTGGCCTTCGTCAACACGCTGATCGCGCCATGCGCGGCGATCCTGGCCTGGACCCTCGGCGAATGGATCGGCAAGGGCAAGCCGTCGATGCTCGGTGCAGCCTCCGGTGCGGTCGCCGGCCTGGTCGGCATCACGCCGGCGGCGGGCTTCGTCGGCCTCGGCGGCGCGCTGGTCATCGGCTTCGCCGCGGGCCTGGCCTGCCTCTGGGGCGTGACCGGGCTGAAGAAGCTGCTCAAGGCCGACGACGCACTCGACGTATTCGGCGTGCACGGTGTCGGCGGCATCGTCGGTGCGCTGCTGACCGGCGTGTTCGCATCACCCTCGCTCGGCGGCACCGGCATCTACGACTACGTGGCGAACAAGGTTGCCGAGAACTACTCGATCGGCAGCCAGTTGCTGGTGCAGGGCACCGGCATTCTCGTGACCGTCGTCTGGTCCGGCATCGTGGCTTTCGTCGCGTTCAAGCTCGCCGACCTGCTGCTGGGCCTGCGCGTGCCGGCGGACGAGGAGCGCGAAGGTCTCGACATCAGTTCGCACGGGGAGTCGGCTTACGATCGGTGAAGTTGGCGGGAATCGGGAATGGAGAATCGGGAATCGTACCAGCGGAGCCGGCACCGTGAGGCGGTGCTCGCTTCCCGATTCCTGTCTCCCGATTCCCCCTACAGCGGCACCCGCCGCAGCATGATCGGAGCGAGTTTCACGCCATCGCGCAGCGCTTCGGTCTTGTCGTCCCATTTCCAGATCTGGCTGTTGGCGATGTAGACGAAGCCGTCGGGTGCGACGGCGCCGGTGGTCGGTTCGTTGAGGTCGACGATGGCCGATTCCAGTGTCTCGACGCGCGTGATCTGGCGGCCGTCGGCCGACAGGCGCGCGCGTACGACGCGGCCGGCGCCGAAGCCGTTCTGCACGCCGATCAGGTGACTGTCGTGCAGGTACAGCCCATCGTTGCCGCCGATGGCGCTGCCGCTGGGGCCTTGCAGCAGCTGGGCCTGGCCGCTGCGCAGATCGACGCGGCTGATGCCGTTGTAGACGGCCACGAAGATCGCGTCGTGTTCGTCGTCGCAGGCCATGCCGTTCGCGGCGACGGCGTGGCCGGGTTGCTGCCAGAGGCTCAACGCGGTGTCCTGCGCCGTTGCGCGGAAGATCCGGCTCTGGTCGCTGTCGCTCGCGAAGACACGGCCGTCGCGCATCAGGCACAGATCGTTGAGGAACACCGCCTCCGGCGCGGGCAGGCGCGCGAGTTCCCGGCCGTCGTCCAGTGCAATGCGGACCACGAAGGGTCTGGCCGTGCCGGCTTCGCGCTGGCGCGTCGTCGGATTCACCGCCGCGAACAGCGAATTGCCGTCGGCGGAGACCGTCATGCCGAGCACGACGACCGGCTCGTCCACCGACCACAATGGCGCCACGCGGCCCTGCCGGTCGACGGCGTGGATGCGTGGCGCGTTGAGCGCGCCGATCAGGAAGCGGTCGCGTTTTGCGTCGTAGGCCAGCCCCTCCGGGACGAGACCAGGTACATTGACGAGGAGCGCGCGCTGGCCACGCTCGCGCCGCTGCTGCTGGCGCTGCAGCTTGAGCTTGATCGCGCGGAACTCGTCGCGCTCCTGCAGGCCGGGAAAATCGCGCGGATTCACGCCCAGATCCCAGCCGCGCTTGTGCAGCAGCGCGAGCCACTGCAGTGCCTCGTCGTCGAGGCCGTCCTCGGCGCAGAAGCGTGCCAGCAGGTAGGCGAGGTAGTGCGACTGCGGCTGTTCCGCATAGCGCTGGCCCAGCGCGGCGATGGCGTCGGCGTGCTGTATCGCGGTTTGCGCACGTAGCACCGAGGCGGCACCGAACGTACTGAGCAGCAGCAGGAACAATCTCGACAGCACGCCGTACTCCCGGTGGCCGCGACGAGGAGGACGCGGAAGCCGCAAACCTAGCCGCTACGGCAGGCATTGCTCAAGCGTAGATGTTGCCGCGAATGCGGCTCGCCGCCCGCTTTGCGGCGGCGCCTGGGCGGGCGTCGGCAGGCAAAGGCAGGCCAGGACACCGGGACGAGCGCGTGCCTGGCCCGTTCGCGCGCGGCGGCGTCCCGATGTCATTGCCGTCCCGGCGTCACTGCGCCGTCGCGAGCACGAAGTTGTCGAATGCCGCGCTGGTACCGGCCATCTTCTCGCCGATGACGAGCAGGCCGCTCTTGCCGGCGGTGAAGTCGCTGTCCTTGGCCTGCAGGCTGGCGTCGTCGCGGGCCTTCAGGCGCAGCGTGTCGCCGTTGCATTCCACCGAGAGGCGCGTGTCGACGCTACCGGCCATGATGCTCTTGACCTTGCCTTGCGCGAGCGGCGTGACCTTGCCGTCCTTGACCTTGACGATCATGAGCGCCGCGTCGCCGCGTGCGATGAAGCCGTAGAAATTCTGATGATCCTGGAAGCGGCAGGCGAGGCCGCCGGCGCCCGCGCCGATGCCGGCGTAGAGGAACATATCGGACTCCACGCGCACATCGCCGCCGTCGGCCTGGCGCGGCGCAGGCACGAAGCCGAAGGCGTTGTCGTGCACCGGCGTCATCTGGTACTGGCCGCTGTCGGTGTAGACGGCAAAACCGAGATCCGAATCGCGCGTCGCGGCCTTGTTCTGCCAGCCGCTGGCGCTGTCGGAAAAATTGTCGCGCACGATATCGGCGGCCAGCGCCGGCATGCCGAGGGCGCCCAGGGCGAGAAGAACGGAATACTTGAGAGTGCGCATGGTTCTGCTCCATCGACGGCACCGCGCCGTCCTTGCAGTGCTGTACGCATAAATGCGGGCTTTTCTCCGCGCACCGCGCCGCTGCGGGCGACGGCCGCCTTTCCGACGGCGTCACGAACCCGCGACGGCTGCCCGCCCGCGCCGACCGCATCCCGGCTTATCCTTGCGACCCATGGACGACTACGCCGACATCACGGGCTGGATCCGCCACTGGCAGGACGGCGATGCGCAGGCGCGCGACCGCGTCTTCGCGCGGCTCTACAGCGAGCTCAAGCGCCTGGCAGCCGTGGTCCTGCGCAGCGAAGCCGGCCATGACACGCTGCAGCCGACCGCGCTGCTCAACGACGCGCTGATCAAACTGATCGAGGCACGCCAGGCACCGGCCGCCGAGGACCGCGGCCATTTCGCCCGGATCGTGGCGCGCGCGATGCGCCAGATCCTCGTCGACCGTGCGCGGCGCAAGCTCGCCGACAAGCGCGGCGCGGGGATCGTCCCCGAGTCGCTCGATGCCGGCATCGACATTCCGGTCATGGCCAATCCGGCCGAACTGGTCGCACTCGATGACGCGCTCGCGACCCTGGCCACGCTCGATGCGCGCGCCGCCGCCGTCGTCGAGCTGCGGGTGTTCGCCGGGCTGACGATCGACGAAACCGCGCAGGCGATGAATATCAGTCCGTCGTCGGTCAATCGCGAATGGGCACATGCCTGTGCGTGGCTCAAGACCGACGTGTTCGCGCAGGTCAAATAGGAGTTCAGGGCAGGCGGGTCGACTGTCGCTCCCACGACCGACACCAGATCTCCACAACCCGGGCCAGCGCTGCGCTCCGGTCGCCAGGTTCGTCGGGCGCTCAGAGTGATCAGAACCTGCTGTTCTGAGCGACCACCCAAGGGGCTCAAAAGGCGATGGCTCGTTCGACGAAGAGTTTCACGCACCGCGCACGACCGACGCGGAGAAAACCTGTTCGGATCGCGTACTGCGCATCGTGCGGATCGCGCACGTTCGAACGGGATCGCCATGGTCCGACGTATCTTCAGCACGCTCGTCGCGGTGTTCCTGCTCACGGCGCTCCACGCATTGCGCGCTGCGCCGCCGCTGGACGGAACGCTGAGCTGGCACGGTCAGGGTGCCTTGCGCATCGGCATGAGCCGGCGCGCGTTCCATGCGGCCGGGTTCGCGTTGATGCCGCACGCCGCGGGGACGGCCCAGGATCCGTTGGCCGAGTCGTTCGATTGGCGCGGCTGCGTCGAGCTGCCGCTGCGTGGCGCGCCGCGGTGGCAGGCCATGTTCGAGGATGGACTGCTCGTGCGGCTCGTCGTGACCGACCCTTCCGTGATGACTCGCGCCGGCGTGGCCGTCGGCTTCGACGAGGCACAGGTGCATAGTGCCTATGCGCGCATGCTCGATGCGGCAGGGCAGAAATACGACGAACGCCGGCGCAACCTTCGGCTGGCCTCGCGCGACGGTCGCTACGGCTTCGTGTTCGCGATAGAGGGCGGCAAGGTCGTGGAGATCCGCGCGGGCTTTGCCGACGCGGTCTCCCACGACAGCGGATGCCCGTGCTGACGCTGTGTGCGACAGGCGGAGGAAACACCGGGCGACTGCGTACTGCCCGGTGCGCGGCTGGCGCGCGAACCCGATGGCTACCATGTTTCCACGAATCCACCACTGTCTGGCGACACTCGCGCTGGGCACCGTTTCCCTGCTCGCTCATGCGCATGACGGCCCGCTCGATCACTTCTTCGGCGACGGCGGCATGCGCAACTACGGCTTCCAGTCGTACAACGGCAGCGGCCGTAACGACAAGGCCGCGGCCGTCGCCTGTCCCGGACCGGGCGGCACGCTCGTCGTAACCGGCGAGGCCTCGGATGCGACCCGCCTCGTCACGATGCGGCTGATGCCCAACGGCGACTACGACACCCGCTACGGCGCCGGCGGTCGCGTCAGCGTCGAGTTCGCGATGACGCAGGAGCCTTATTCGGCCGGGCTCTGCCTGCCGGACAGCAAGGTCCTGCTCGCGCGGCGTGTGCGCATCGGCGCAACGGGCGAGATGAGCGTCCAGCTCGTACGCATCGACGCGACCACCGGCCGGCTCGATACGCGTTTCGGCCAGGGCGGCGCGACGTTTCTCGATCTCGACAGCTGGCAGGACGGCCTGCAACAGGTGGAAGCGCCGCTCGCGCTGACCGCGCTCGACGGCGGGGACGTACTGCTGACTGGACACGTCGGCATGGCCGACCGCTTCGTTGCCTTCGCCGCGCGCGTGCGCGACGACGGCCATGTTCCGGTGGCGCGGGTCTATGTCGATGCGCCGCAGCGCGCGACCGCGAACACGATCATGACGGCGGTGCTCGCCAGCGACGGTCACATCTGGGGTGTGATCGAAGGGCGGCAGCCCGGCAGCACGCGTGTGACGCCATTCCGCGTGCGTCTGGATCGCATGACGCTGGCCTGGCTCGACGTGCCCGACCCGCTGCCGAACACCGAGGGCAACCACATCTACGGCGGACGCGGTGTGCGCGTGCGCGAGAATGTCCTCGCGGTGCCGATGATCCAGCGCATCGCCGGCTCGCTGCCGTGGCGGTATTCGCCTGGCATCATGATTTACCGCGCCGAAGGTAAGATCTATCTGCCGCTGCCCGAGCCCGCCGTGGCCGGCGAGGTACAGACGATTTCCGATGCGTTCGCCGTGCAGTCCGCGCTGGCCCTGCCGGGCGGGCGCGTGCTCGTCGCGTTCGCGACCAAACGTCCCGGCGAGAACACCTCGCGCGGCATGCATCTGGCCATGGTGCAGGTCGGCGCGACGATCGGCAGCGATGCACTCGACAAGACTTTCGGTGTCGGCGGTGCGCAGACCGCGGTGTTCCGGCCCGTCGGCAGCGGTTGCCCGATGACGACCGTCGCGCAGGATTTTTCCGGGCTGGCGTACTGGAACGGTGCGCCGACCCTCGTCGGCAACGTGGATTCGAGCTGCAACAACAACGGCGGCGGCGTCGACTATCTCGTCGCACGGCTCCAGGCCGACCGCGTCTTCGACAGTGCCAGCGAATAATCGTCGCGGAGAAAACGGCGCGCGAGCACGTACTGCAACGGGCGCGGCTCGCGCGCATCACTTCGGAACCGCATCCATGCGATTTTTGATCTCGATCCTGTTTGGGGCCCTGCTGTGCGCCGACACGGCCACGGCCCAAGACGGTCCGCTGGACCCGCGCTTCGGCGACGGCGGCATGCGCAACTACGGCTTCCAGTCCTACAACGGCAGCGGCCGTTCCGATCGTGCGGCGGCGGCCTGTCCCGGCCCGAACGGCACGCTGCTCGTCGTCGGCGAAGCCTCCGATGCAAGCCGCATCGTAACGGTGCGGCTGCTGCCCAACGGCGACTACGACAGCAGCTTCGGCGCTGGCGGCCGCGCGACGCTGGAACTGCCGATGACGCAGGAGCCCAACATGGCCGGGCTATGCCAGCCCGACGGCAAGATCGTGCTCGCGCGCCGCATCCGCGTCGACCCAAACGATGTGAACAGCGAAACGAACATCCAGCTGCTGCGGATTCACGCGCACGACGGCCAGCTCGACACCACGTTCGGCCAGAACGGCTTGTCGCTGCTCGACCTGGATGCCTGGCAGTCCGGACTCAGCCGGCGCGAGGATCCTTATGCTCTCATGCCGCTTGATCGAGGCGAGGTGCTGCTGCTCGGCCAGGTCGGCGTAGCCAGCGATATGCGCGGCTTTGCCGCGCTTATTGGCGCCGACGGCAGCGTGCCACGCGCACGCGTTTACAACGACGTCGTTGGCTGGCCTGCCATCGAAACGCTGATGACCGCGGCTCCTGCGAGCGATGGCACGATCTGGGCCATCGCCGAAGGCAACTATCCGCGCATCGGGCGCATATCGCCTTTTCGCATGCGCCTGCAACGCGAGACCCTGGACCGGATCGACATGCCCGATCCCGTGCAGAACGAGAATTACGAAATCTACGCCGGCGTCGGCATGCGCGTACGTGACGACGTGCTGGCGGTGCCGATGCTGGTGAAAAACGCAAGCTCCAGGCCGACGAGTTACTCGCCGGCGCTCGGGATCTACCGCGCCGGCGGCAAGGTCATCCTGTGGCTGCCGAGACCGCAGTACTATGGCGAGCGGTTGTCGCTTGCGCGTGCCTTGGCGCAGCAGCACGTCACGCTGCTGCCGGGTAACCGTGTGTTCTACGCTGCGACGCTGGCCCGTGCGGGTTCGGGCAGTTACGGTGTGCATACCGGCCTGGTCGAGATCGGCGCGGCGATTGGCCAGGATCGTATCGACAACTCATTGGGCCTGGGCGGCGAACAGTCGGTGAGTTTCTTGCCCGTCGGCGGCAGCTGCACGCGCACGCTGGTTTCCCAGTGGCTGGCAGGGGTGACCACGTGGGCCGGGCTGCCGGTGTTCGTCGGCGCGGTCGATATGACCTGCACCGATCCGGCCGTGCGCAACGACTACCTCGTCGGCCGCGTACTTGTCGATCGCATCTTCGTCGACGGCTTCCGCTGAGCCGCGGAGAAAACGGCGCGCGCCTGCGTACTGCTACGGGCGCGACTTCCGCGTCTGCCGGTTCCCCGATCATGCTTTCACGTCTTCGCAACTGTCTGGCCGCACTGATGCTCGCCGGTGCGGCTTTCCCGGCCGCCGCGCACGACGGCCCGCTCGATCTGCGCTTCGGCGACGGCGGCATGCGCAACTACAGTTTCCAGTCGGTCAACGGCAGCGGTCGCACCGATCGTGCCGCGGTAGCGTGCGCCGGGCCCGACGGCACGCTGGTCGTGACCGGCATTGCGTCGGAGGCGCAGCGCATCGTCACGATGCGCCTGCTGCCCGACGGGGCCTACGATCCGGCCTTCGGCGGCGGCGATGGCCGTGAGAGCTTCGCCCTGCCGGCCACCCCCGAGTATTTCACCGCGGGACTGTGTCTGCCCGAAGCCAGGATATTGCTGGCGCGGCGCGTACGGGTCGATGAATCCGGCGAAATGAACATCCAGCTGTTGCGTATCGACGCCAATACCGGCCTGCTCGACCCGGCGTTCGGCCAGAACGGCGTAGTCATGCTGGATCTGGATACCTGGCAGGGCGGGCTGGGAAGAACTGAATCGCCATACGCACTCGTCGCTCTTGACGGCGGCGAGGTGCTGCTGACGGGGCACGCCTCGTTGCCTGATCGCATCGTCGCGTTCGCCGCGCTCGTCACTACCGCCGGACAGATCCCGGTGGCCCGCGTCTACGTGGATGCGCCCGATCGCGAGACCGCGGCGACGTTCATGACCGCGATGCTCGCGAGCGACGGCAACATCTGGGGCGTCATCGAAGGCAAGCAGCGGCGCAGCGACCGCGTCACGCCGTTTCGCGTGCGCTTCGATCGTCGCACGCTGGAATGGTTGGACGTGCCCGATGCCCTGCCCGGCACGACGGGCGACCAGGTCTATGGCGGCGTCGGCACGCGGGTGCGCGAGGACGTGCTCGCCGTGCCGCTGCTTCAGCACGTGGCCGGTACGACGCCGCCGCAGTCGCTGCCGGGTCTTATGATTTACCGTGCCGGCGGCAAGGTCTTCCTGCCGTTGCCGCCGCCGAACCTGCCGGGCGAGTCGCTGAACTTTCCACTTACCTACGGCACGCAATCGGCGACGCTGCTGCCCGGTGGTCGGGTGCTTTTCGCGGCCGCGGTGGGTCACCCCGGTGATAACGCGCCACGCGGTATGCACTTGGCCGTCGTGCAGGTTGGTACGTCGATCGGCAGTGACCGGGTCGACACGAGTTTCGGCGTCAACGGCGCACAGACGGCGGCATTCCGTCCGATCGGTGGCAGCTGCACGAACGTGCTGGCCGCTCAGCGGTTTTCCGCGGGCACGGTATGGGCTGGCCAGCCCGTGCTCGTCGGCGATGTGGATTCGGGCTGCAACAACGACGGCGGCGGCATCGACTATCTCGTCGCACGGATCGCGGTCGACCGCATCTTCGCCAATGGCCTGGATTGAGTGGGCGCGGCGGAGAAAACGCCGCGTCGCCGCGTACTGCTACGGGCGCGGCTCGCGCGCTAATCTCGGAGGCAACGTCCATGTTTCCACGAACCTACCCGTGGCTGGCCGCGCTCGCGCTCGGCGGCGCTGCTGCGCTGGCCGGTGCGCATGAAGGGCCGCTCGACACCCGCTTCGGCGACGGCGGCATGCGTCACTATGGTTTCCAGTCGGTCGCCGGCGGCAACATGGATCGCGCGATCGTCGCATGCTCGGCCGCGAACGGCACGCTGACCGTCGTAGGCCGTGCCTCGTCGGACCGCCGCATCGTGACGATGCGGCTGCTGAGGGACGGCAGCCTCGACACGAATTTCAGCGACGACGGCAAGGAGAGTTTCGACCTGCCGGGCAGCGTCGCGCACTTCGTGCCCGGGTTGTGCCAGACCGACGGGCACATGGTCGTCGCGCGGCCGCTGACCGCGCCCGACGGCGAGCAGAATGTGCAGATCTTCCGTGTGCTCAAGCAGACCGGACTGCCCGATCCGGGCTTCGGCAGCGGCGGTGTCGTGGTCGTTGATCTGGACCAGTGGATTCCCGGTCTCGGCAGCGAAGAAATGCCGCTCGGCGTCAACGCGTTGCCGAATGGCGATATCGCGGTCAGCGGACGCACGACACGGGCCGCCGGCGGCGAGCGCGGTTTCGTCATTCTGCTGGCGGCCGACGGCCAGATTCGCCGGGTCGCGGTGCTCGACAATGTCCGATCGCGAACCGCGATGACGACGGTCGAAGCACCCGACGGCCGGCTTTGGGTGTTCGGGCAGAACGGCCGCGTCGCCGGCGCGTACCGCGCGACGCTCAACCGCGAAACGCTGGCCTGGGAGACGGTGCTCGAACAGCTCCCGCTGCCCGGCGAGACGATCTGGGTCGGAGCCGGACGCGCCGTCGACGCGCAGACCGTCGTGCTCGCCGTCAGCGCGGGACCGTCACCGGCATACGACGGGCGGCCTGAACTCGTCATCTTTCGTGCCGACACCGTTTCCGTGCTCGCGCTGCCGCCGGCGCAACTTGACGGCGACTCGCTATGGATCACGTCACGCTGGGGCGACCACGGCGTGACCGTGCTGCCGCAACGCCGCGTGCTCTATGCGGCGCCGGCACGACAGCTGGGCACCGGCGGCGGCGTCGGCGTGCATTTCGCGATGGCTGAAATCGGCAGTACCGCCGGCGGTGACCGCGTCGAGTCGTCGTTTGGCATCAATGGGGCCCAGACCGCCGCATTCCGGCCGGACAATGGCAACTGTGTCGGGGCAGAGCACCGCTTGGGCCGGCTGACGCTATGGGGAACCGAGCCGGTTTTCGTCGGCTCGGTCAACGCCAATTGCATCGTCGGCGGTGCAGGCGATGACTATCTCGTTGCGCGGATCGAGGTCGATCCGATATTCGCCGACGGATTCGATTGAGCCGACCCGCCGGTGCCGAACGCGTCGAGCAGGAAGTCGATGAACACGCGTGCGCGCAGCGGCATGTGCCGCCCGCCCGCGTAGATCAGCGAGAACGGTCGCGAACGTCCGCCGAACTCTCCGAGCACCTCGACCAGTCCTCCGCGTGCGAGATCGTCCTCGACGATGAAGCGGTAGGTCTGCAGCAGTCCGCCGCCGTGTCGTGCGAGGGTTACGGCGGCTAGCAGATGCTCGGTACAGGCGATGCTGCCGTCGGTTGCGACGTCCACTTCGCGGCCGTGGTCGAGGAACAACCACGGTATCGGCTGGCCGTTGCGCGGCAGCAGGAACTGCAGGCATTCGTGGCGGCCGAGATCGGCGAGCTGCTGCGGCGTGCCGGCGCGGGCGAGGTAGTCCGGTGTGGCGACGACGACGAGTCCGGCGTCGATGAGCCGCCGCGCGATGAAACCGGAATCGGGCGGATGGCGCCCGCGCACCACGACGTCGTAACCGTCCGCGGCGAGGTCGACGTTGCGGTCGCTCAGATGGACTTCCAGCCGTATCTGCGGGTAGCGCGCACGGAACGCTGGCAACAGCGGCAGGATGCGGCAGTGTCCTAGCGGTGTCGGCAGACTGATGCGCAGCGTGCCAGCCGGTACCTGCTGCTGGCCGCCGAGTTCACGTTCCGCCTCGACGAGCTGGTTCAGTGCGCCGCGGCAGTGCTGGAAATAGGCGCGGCCCGCATCGGTCAGGCGCACCTGACGCGTGGTGCGGGTGAACAGGCGCACGCCGAGACGCAGTTCCAGCCGGCGGATAGCGCGGCTCACGCCCGGCGGGGTCAGGCCAGCGGCCGTGGCGGCGGCCGTGAAGCTCGCATGCTCGGCACTGAGGCAGAACAGTTCGATGCTGCCGAGCAACAGATCGTCGAAGTGGCGGCCCATTGATTACGTCACGTAATGAATGAAGTGAATGATGCCGTAGTTATGGCATCGCTGATGCCGGTTTACGCTGGGTTTCCCCAATCACCGGAGCCCTCCCCATGCCGTCCTGGACCGATACCGCCTTCTCGCGCCGCCTGGGCCTTGGCGTGCCCATCGTGCAGGGGCCATTCGGCGGCGGGCTTTCCGCCGTGGATCTGGCCGTGGCCGTTTCCGACGCGGGCGGCCTGGGCTCGTTTGGCGTGCACCACCTGGACGGTGCGGGCATCACCGCTGTGGCCGCGGCGATCCGTGCGCGTACCGCGCGGCCGTTCAACCTCAATCTCTGGATCCCCTTCGAAGGCAGCGACGACATCCGCGGCGACGACGCGGCATTCGACGCCTGGCTCGATCCGCTGCGCGGCTATTTCGCCGAGCTCGGCGTCGAGCTGCCGCAACGGCCGGAACGCTATTCGCCGCCGTTCGCCGAGCAGATCGAGGCGCTGCTCGAGGCACGGCCCGCGGTGTTCAGCTTCGTCTACGGCATACCGGCCGCCGATGTGCTCGCGCGGTGCCGCGAGCGCGGCATCGTGACGCTAGGTGCGGCCACGACGACCGCGGAAGCCGTCGCGCTCGCCGCGGCCGGCGTCGACGCCGTGGTCGCCACCGGTTTCGAGGCCGGCGGGCACCGCGTGTCCTTCCTGCGGACGGCCGAGGAATCCCTGACTGGTTCGCTGGCCCTGCTGCCGCAAGTTGCCGATGCGGTCCGCATCCCGGTCGTGGCCGCGGGCGGCATTGCCGACGGCCGCGGGATAGCCGCGGCGCTCGCGCTCGGTGCGCAGGCGGTGCAGATCGGCACCGGCTTCCTGGCCTGCCGCGAATCCGGTACGCACGACGCCCATCGCCGCGCCCTGCTCGGTCCGGACGCCGGCGACACCGGCCTGACGCGCGCGTTCAGCGGCCGCCTCGCGCGCGGGCTGCGCAACCGGTTCATGCGCGAGATCGGCTCGGGTGCGGTCGCGCCGTACCCGGTGCAGGGCTGGCTGAGCGGCCGCCTGCGCGCGGCGGCCATCGCGCAGGGCCGGCTCGATGTGATGTCGCTGTGGTGTGGACAGTCCGCGCCGTTGCTGGCGAACGCGAGCGGCGTACCGGGCACGATCCCGGCCGCCGCCGACTATCTGCACCGGCTGGTGGAGCAGACGGCACGGGTCCTCGCGCGCTTCGGCGCCTGAGTCGCGCACTGCGCTGGCGTCGGCGGACTGTTGTTCTGGCGTCGCAGGCCGTTTTCCCGCCTGTGCTGTTCATTTCCCACGAAGCAACAACGTCACACTTGCCGCGCCGCGCCAATTACGCATAAGTTCTGCCCTTGGCGGTTCGTATCGGCGCGCCAGCAGCGCACGCAGCGGGAACACGCAGCGGTGACGGACGAGCCGGGAGGGAGGGGGAGCATGGCGCACGAGGGCAGTCTGGTCTGTGTCGGCCTGGGCATGACGCTGGGCTCGCACCTGAGTCCGCTTGCACGCAGTCATATCGAACACGCCGATGTCGTATTCGCCGGCGTCTCCGACGGCATCGTCGAGCTCTGGCTACAGGGCATGCACCCGGATGTGCGCAGCCTGCAGCCCCACTACCGCGAAGGCATGTCGCGCCTGCGCACCTACGAGCAGATGGTCGACGTGATGCTGGCCGAGGTGCGCGCCGGCAAGAAAGTCGTCGGGGCGTTCTACGGCCACCCGGGCGTGTTCGCGCTGCCGCCGCACCGGGCCATCGCCCAGGCGCGGGCCGAGGGCTATGCCGCGCACATGGATCCCGGCATCTCCGCCGAGGACTGTCTCTACGCCGACCTCGGCATCGATCCCGGGCGCGTCGGCTGTCAGCACTTCGAAGCCAGCCAGCTCATGTTCTACCGGCGCCGCATCGATACGTCGGCTTATCTCGTGCTGTGGCAGGTCGGTATCGCCGGCGACCAGTCGCTGGCGCGCTTCTCCACGCCGGGTGTCTATCGGGAGGTGCTGGTCGACGTGCTCGCCCAGGACTATCCGCGCGACCACGCCGCCATCATCTACAAGGTGGCGACCCTGCCGATCCACGCGCCGCGCATCGAGCACACCACGCTGGCCGGGCTGGTCGCCGCGGACATCGACCTGCACGCCACCGTGGTGCTGCCGCCGGCGCGGGAGCTCGAACCCAATCCAGAGGTGCGGGCGCGGCTCAGTGCTCTGGACCGGGCCGTCGGCTACGCATGATGAACGCTACCTCTCCCCCTGCATTTGTAACCGGCCGACTTCGCGTGAGGGCGCTGGGCGCGGACGACGAGAGACTTTACTGCGACCTCTATACCGACCCGCGTCTGATGCGCCACATTGGCCCGGTTCTTGAGGACGAGCACGTCCGCCGGAGCTTCCGCGCCGCCCTCGCCGCCGTCACACGCCGCCCGCCGCGCCATATCTATTTCGGCCTGCAGCGGGTCAGCGACGGGGCCTCGATCGGTGTTTGCGCGCTGCGGGATATCGATCCCGCCGGACAGTACGCCGAGATTGGACTGATGCTGCGTCGGGAAGCCCATGCGACCGGGCTGGCCCGTGAGGGGCTGGATGCGGTGACCACATGGGCTTTCTCCGCATTGCGCCTGGATCGCATCTACGGCCGTACCGATCCGTCCAATCATGCCGCATGCCGCATGGCATGCCGCGCCGGTTTTTCGTTGGTAGCGGGTGATGTCGGAGGAACTACGGCATCGTCCCGTCTGTTCGTGCGTCATAGACCAGTTCCGGTCCCCAGCACCAACCACTGAAGGAATAACCATGTTCAACGTCTTGAAATTTCTCGAGCGCGCAGGTGGCGACAGTCGGCTTCGCAACGCTTCGACGAGCGAACTGAGTGCAGCCTTGCAACACCAGTCACTCGATGCGGAGCTGCGCGAAGCCTTAGTCGCCCGTGACCAGAAGCGCCTGGAGCAACTGCTCGGAGCGCGTACGAATGTCGTGTGCGGTATGGCGCCGGCCGAAGATGACGCGCCCAGCAAGAAGGAGGAGGAAGAAGAGATCCGCTCCGCCCAGGACATGCAGGCTCGTGCCGCCTAGCTGGCAAACCTTCGCCGACGCGTTCGCTGGCTGGATCCGGTCAAGCGTTCGCGTCGGCTTTGCGCTTCTGGCGATACTTTGCGTCGTCGAATGCGTGGCCGCCGCTGAGGACGGCGAAGTCGATCGGCAACTGCTTGTCGCGGATGCGCTCAAGAGCTCGAACTATCCCGAGTTCGTCAGCATGCTGGAGTCGATCGAACAGAAAAAAAAATTGCTGACGCCCCCGCAGCTGCAGTATTTCCACTATTTGCGCGGCTGGGAGCGGGGATACGCTGGCGACTACGACGCGGCCATTCCCCTCTACAAGTCGGTGATTGCCGATTCGGTGGATCAGGTCCTGCGCTTCCGAGCAACCGCGAGCCTGGTGAGCAACCTCAGCATCGCGGGGCGCTATCTCGAGGCCTACACGCATCTGGATCTGCTGACTGAGCAGTTGCCCAAAACTACCGACCTCCTGGCCCGAGAACAGGGCTTGCACGCCGCAGCACTACTGCACAACCAGGCCGGCCAATATGAACTGGGTCTGGACTTGAGCGCAAAGTTGCTACAGGAGCGCATGGGGCTGCGCGGCGAATGCATCGCCCGCGAGTTGCGCGTCGAGTCGCTGTACAAGCTGGAAAGGCTCGACCCTGACGGCGACGACGTCAGTCTGGCGCTGGATATCTGCGGCCGCCAGAAAGAAATCGTATTTGCCAATATCGTGCGCAGTTTCCAGGCGCACGCCTATATCGACAAGGCACGCTACGAGGAAGCCATAGGCCTGCTTCTGCAGCACTACGACGAGGTCCAGCGAACGCGCTATCTGCGCGTGATATCCGAGTTCGACATCCTGCTCGCGGAAGCGTACTGGCATCTTGGCGATGCGGGGAAAGCGCGCAGCTATGCGCTCCGTGCCATCGAAAAACGTGTGCCCAACGAGGTGACCGAATCGCTGGTAGCCGCCTACCGGCTGCTCTACCGCATCGCCGATCGACAGGGCGACGCCAAGACCGCACTGAGCTATCACGAGAAGTTTGCCGAGGCAGACCGCCAGAACGTCGATGACGTGACGACGCGCTCGCTGGCGTACCAGATGGCCCGGCATCAGGCACTCTCGACCAAGCTCGAGATCGATGCGCTCAACAAGCAAAATCAGGTCCTGCAGCTGCAGCGGGATCTCGGTTCGAAGGCAGCTGAAACGAGTCGACTGTATATCGCGATGCTGATGGCAGGCCTTCTGGTCGTTTTTCTCTGGGCCTTCTACACGAAGCGGCGCCAGGTACATTTCCGAACATTGTCCGAACGCGACGGACTGACAAACATCGCCAACCGCCCGCATTTCCTCGCGCTGTCGCTAAGGGCACTGGACGAGTGCCAGCGCAACGGACAGGAAGCCGTCGCCATTCTGTTCGATCTCGATCATTTCAAGATAATCAATGATCTTCACGGCCACGCTGCCGGTGATCACGTGCTGCGCAAGATCGCTGCCGTCTGCACTACGTATCTGCGGCCCAACCAGCATTTCGGCCGGATCGGCGGCGAGGAGTTTGCGATACTCCTTGCCGGGTACAACCAGGAACGCGCGCTGCTCCTAGCCGAACAGCTGCGTGCTGCCATTGCCTCTGCCAACGCCGACGGCGCGCTCGGGAATTTCGCGGTATCGGCAAGTTTCGGCATCAGTTCGACCAGAACAGGCGGCTACGAACTGCACCACCTGCTGGCGTGCGCGGATACGGCGCTCTACAGCGCCAAGCTGCGCGGCCGTGACCGCATCGCCAGCTTCGAGCCCCCACAGCCTTCGCCCAACATGTCGCTGGCGGATGCCGCGAGCTTCGGTGCGAGATAGGACTGGCCAAATGAGACGGGCCATCGATTGAGCGGTGCTCACAACTGGACAGGGGTTTTTTATGGTGGAGGACAACTGCGCTGTCGTGCGTTCGTCGGCGAGTCTTCACGGTGACGGGAAAATAGCAGTGTCGCCGGAAACCAACCGCGGACATGTCCTGCCGTTGGGGCTAGCTCAGCGCAGGCTCTGGTTTCTGTCCAGGCTCGGTGTGCAGGCGTCCGAGGCATATGTCATTTCTGTCGGACTGCAGCTGCGTGGCGCGCTCGACACGAGTGCATTGCGGCTGGCGCTGGACGGGGTCTATCGTCGGCACGACGTCTTGCGCGCGCGAATCGTCGAAACCGACGGCGAGCCCCACCTCGTGCCTGATGTGCGAAACGATGCCGTCTTTACGCTGACGACGATCGATCTGCGAGATGCCGGCGGGGCGGCTGATGGCGCCGTAGACGCGCAGGCACAGCGGGAATTCTCCGCGCCATTCGATCTGCACAATGGTCCGCTGATCCGTGCCTGTCTGATTGCGCTCGCGCCAGACCGGCACGTGCTGCTGATAAATGTGCACCATGTGATTTTCGATGGTACTTCGCTGCAGTTGCTGCTGCGCGAGATCGACGCGAACTACCGGCTGGCTACAAGCGGCCAGGCGCTAGGCGCAACGCCGGCGCCGCGCTATACCGATTGCATCGCGCTGCAGAACAGCCATGCCTATGCCGAACGGCTACGGCTGCAGAAGACGTTCTGGCACGATTCGATGAGCGGCGCGCCACTGATGTCCACGCTACCCTGTGATGCCGCGCGCGCGGCTCAACACGACTTCGCCGGCGCGTTTGTGCACTGGCGCATCGATGCGGTGCTGACCGCGCGGCTGCGCGCGCTGGCCAAGCGCCATGACGTCAGTCTTTTCAGCGTTTTGCTGGCGGCATGGGCCTGTTTGATCCAGCGTCTGAGTTTGCAGGAGGAAGCGGTCGTCGGCGTTTCCACCAGCGGCCGCACCGCTGACGAGTCGCGCGACGTGATCGGCTGTTTCGTCGGCACGATACCCGTGCGAATCGGCAACCCGGAAGGTACGAGCGTCGCCGGCGCGATCACGCTCGCTGCAGCACAATTACGCGCTGCTGCGGCACACCAGGATCTGCCGTTCGATCGCATCGTCGATACCGCTGGCGTACAGCGCAACCTTGCGCATAACCCGCTGTTCCAAACGCTGCTGAACTGGTATGGCGCTGCGCATGGAGAAATTGCGTTCGGCGATCTCGATGTCACTCCGCTGCCGGCGCTGGAACGCAAGTTCGGCCTCGAGGGCCAAGTCGCAACCATCGAACGCGCTACCCCCCTGATGCTGTATGGGGGTACGGTGGAGCGCGTTGTCGCCAAGCTCGATCTATCCCTGTTGATCTGGGAAAGCGCAGGCGAGCTCATCATAGGGCTGGAGTACGCGGCTGCGCTGTTCGACACAGGCACCGTGCGGCGTTATCTCGCGCTCTGGCAGCGACTGCTTGAAGGCTTTGCCGACGACGATACATCGGACGTCCACGACATCGCGCTCATGAGCGCAGGCGAGCGCGAGCGCATAGTCCGCGCGTGGAACGGCGAATGTATTGCCCACGGTGATGCCACTGTCATCGAATTGATGCAGCAACACGTGCGTGCCACGCCGGACGCGCCAGCGCTAGAGCATGCCGATACCGTGCTGACGTACGCGCAGCTTGATGCGCAGGTCGCAGCGCTTGCGCAACGGCTCAGCAGCAACGGCATCGGCGCTGGGGATCGCGTTGCTGTCGCGCTGGAACGTGGCATCGCAATGGTGGTGGCGCTGCTCGGCGTGCTGCGCTGCGGGGCTGCCTACGTGCCGCTTGACCTGCAGCATCCGCCGTCACGCCGGCAGCACGTGCTCAGCGACGCGGGCGTTGCCGCCGTGCTCGTGCAGGGGAACGCGTCGGCGGTTGGTGTCGGGATCGTGACGATCGACGTCGACGCGGCCGCGCCGCCAGGCGACGTCGGGACGGCCCCGCCGCCGCATGCATCACAGCCGCAGGATCTGGCCTACGTCATCTACACCTCCGGCACGACCGGCGTGCCGAAGGGAGTCATGATCGAACACGCCAGTCTCGCGAATCTGCTGCTGGCGATGCGTTCGCGCCTCGACATCCAGCCGCAGGATCGCGTCCTGGCGCTGACGACGTTGAGCTTCGACATCTCTGCGCTGGAGATATTCCTGCCGTTGGTCAGTGGTGCGTGCATCGTGATGGCCGACCGGGCGACCGCGCAGGACCCGTATGCCCTTACACGGTTGATGACGGCGCGTGCAATCAGCGTCGTACAGGCCACGCCGACTACCTGGCGCATGCTCATCGATTCGGGCTGGTCGGGCTTGCCCCGACTGCGCGCACTTAGCGGCGGCGAGCCGTTGCCGGTCGAGCTGGCCGAGCGCGTGGCGGCGCGTGTTCATACATTGTGGAATGTGTACGGTCCTACCGAAACGACGATCTGGTCAACTGTGCATCGCGTCGAGCCAGCCGTCCTGACGGGCCGGCTCGCCATCGAGCCCATCGGCCGGCCGCTCGACAACACGTGCGTTTATGTTCTCGATGCGCGGCGACGTCCTGTGCCGCCCGGCGTGACCGGCACGCTCTACATCGCCGGTGCCGGCGTGGCGCGCGGCTACGTCGGCCTGACCGAGCTGACGCAGGAACGCTTCCTGCCCGATCCATTCACGCCCGGTCAGCGCATGTATTGCAGTGGCGACCTCGCGCGGTGGGATGATGACGGCGTGCTGCACCACCTCGGCCGTACCGACGACCAGGTGAAGCTTCACGGCCACCGCATCGAGCTGACCGAGATCGAAGCGCAGTTGTCCGCCCATCCCGCACTGGCAGAATCGGCCGTCGTGCTCAAAGGCACTGCCGGCCACCGCGCGCTCGTAGCCTACTGTGTGCTGGGCGAGGGCGCGTCGCCGCCGCCGGCGGGCATCGAGGAAAGCCTGCGGGAGCACCTGCTGCGCTTCCTGCCGCTCTACATGGTGCCGGATCGGTATGTCGTGCTGCCTGATCTGCCAGTTTCGCCGAACGGCAAGATCGATCGCGCACGCTTGCCGGAACCCACCGCCGTTGCATGCGTGTTGCGCGAAGCCCCGCGCGCCGGTATCGAGAGCGATGTGGCCGCTATATGGAGCGAGCTGTTCGACGGACGCCTCGTCGATCGCCACGACAATTTCTTCCGCATCGGTGGGCATTCACTCCTCGCCGTGCGCGCCGTAGCGCGCCTGCGCAGCGCGTCCGGTGTCGATGTGGGCGTGAGCGAACTGTTTGCGCACCCGACGCTCGCGGCATTCGCCGCCGCTGCGGCGCGCGCCGAGCAGGCGTTGCGGCCGTCGCTGACACGGGTCGCGCGCGATGGCCTGTTGCCGCTTTCGTTCGCGCAGCAGCGCCTATGGTTCGTCGCCCAGACTGGCAGCGATGCGAGCCGCGCCTACCACATGCCACTGGTGCTGCATCTGCGCGGCGAGCTGGATGTCGTCGCGTTGCAGCACACGATCGAGGCCATCCGCACTAGGCATGAGGCGTTGCGGACTGTATTTCCCGAGATCGACGGACAGCCCGGCCAGCACGTGCTGACGCTGGGCATGGCTCCTCCGCTGCTCGTGCGCGAACTCACTGACGCCGGCGACGCTGCCGTGGACACCGCTGTCGCGGCCGAAGTCGACCGGCCTTTCGACCTGACCGTCGATGTGCCGCTACGCGCGGTGCTTCTGCGTTTGGGGCCATCGCGGCATGTGCTCGTCCTCACCGTGCACCACATTGCCTGCGACGGCTGGTCGCTGGCGCTCCTGCAGCACGAACTCATGACGCAATACAACGCCGCGCGCCGCGGTACCCGCGCGGCGTTGCCCGATCTACCGGTCCAGTATGCCGACTACGCCGTGTGGCAGCGTCGTCACTTGGACCACAGCGCGCTCGACGCGCATGCGCGCTACTGGAAGGAGCGACTTGCGGCTGCGCCCGCGCTGCTGGAATTGCCTGCCGACCGTCCGCGTCCGCCGCAGCAGGATTTTCGCGGTGACTATGTGGATTGCACCTTTGCACGATCGCTCACTGACTCGTTGCGCGCGCTGGCCGTGCGCTGCGAGACGACGTTGTTCGTCACCGTGCTCGCCGGCTGGGCGGCGTTGCTTTCGCGGTTGTCAGGCGAGACCGACCTCGTCATCGGCACACCGGTCGCCAATCGTGATCAGCTGGAGACCGAGCACCTTATCGGGTTCTTCGCCAACACTCTGCCACTGCGTCTGGATCTCGACGGCAATCCGACCGCACGAGGCTTGGTCGAACGCTGCCGTGATGAAATGCTGGCGGCTCAGCGCCATCGCGAACTGCCGTTCGAGCGTCTTGTGGAGCTGCTGCGGCCCGCACGCAGCGCGGCACATACGCCGCTGTTCCAGATTGCGCTGGCGTGGCAGAGCGTGCCACCGGTTGCCGTCACCCTGGACGGCTTGGAACAGGTCTCGCAACAGTTGCTGCTGAGCGGCAAGAGCGCCAAGTTCGACCTCACGATGTACCTGTGGGAGACGCCGGAGGGATTGGCAGGCGGCATCGAGTACGCGACGGCTCTGTTCGAGCGTCGCACGATCGAACGTTATCTGTCGCATTGGCAGATCCTGCTGCGCGCCATGGTCGATGACGACTCGCAGCTCTTGCGCGACCTGCCGCTGCTGGGCGTCGGCGAGCGCGACCAGCTTTTGCAACAATGGGCCTGCGGCCCGCAGCCTGTTGTCGACGCGCGGCCGGTGCATGTCCGTGTCGCGTCACTGGCGCAGGCACAGCCCAACGCCATTGCCGTGCAGCAGCGTGATCAACGGATCAGTTACGGCGAACTCGACCGGCGGGCGAATCAGCTTGCCGTTGCGCTCTCGCAGTGCGGCACCGGCGCAGGCGATCGTGTGGGCGTCTGCCTGCAGCGAAGCCCGACGCTGATCGTCGCTTTGCTCGCCGTGCTCAAGTCTGGCGCGGCTTATGTGCTGCTCGATCCGGCGCTGCCCGCGGAGCGCCTGGCGCACATGCTCGATGACAGTGCGGCCACTGTGCTCGTTGCGCACGCCGATGTCTCGCCGGCATTGCTGCGGCCCGGGCGTACGCGCCTGGACCCGGATGCTGTTGCCAACGCGCCGTCCACGCCTGCAGGTGCGATCAGGAGCGCCGGCGACGTCGCCTACGTCATTTACACATCAGGTTCGACGGGCATGCCCAAAGGCATCGCCATCGAACATCGCGGGCTCAACAATCTCGTTCATTGGCTGGTTGCGGCACTCGACCTCGCGCCGGGCCGGCTCGCGTCGGGCGTCTGTGGGCTCGCGTTCGATGCGAGTGTGATCGACATCTGGCCTACCCTGTGTGCTGGCGGGACGCTGCTGCTGACGCCGGTCGAGGCGGCCGAAGATGCCGACGCGCTGCTGCACTGGTGGTCGGCGCAACCGTTCCACAGCAGCATGCTGCCGACACCGCTAGCCGAACTCGCGCTGGCGCAGGGCATGGTGCCAGCATCTCTGCGTGTACTCGCTACGGGCGGTGCACGGCTGACGCGCCACCGACCGGCGCGCGCTGCGTTTCGCTTGCTGAACCTCTATGGTCCGGCCGAGATTACCGTCGCGGCGACCTGCGACGACGTCGGCGAGGACGGACCGATCACGATCGGCCGGCCCATTCCGCACCTGCGTGCCTATGTGCTCGATGAGTCGCTGCAGCCCCAGCCCATCGGTGTTGTGGGCGAGCTGTATCTGGGCGGCATAGGTGTGGCCGCCGGCTATCTCGGGTTGCCCGAACTTAGCGCGCAACGCTTCCTGCGCGATCCGTATGCGTCCGATCCCGTCGCCCGCCTGTACCGCACCGGCGATCTCGTGCGCTGGCTCGACGACGGCCGCATCGACTACGTCGGGCGCGCCGACGACCAGATCAAGATGCGCGGCATGCGAATCGAACTCGGCGAAATCGAAAGCGCGCTCGCGGCGCTGCCGCAGGTGCGCGAAGCCGCAGTCGTACCATTGGGCCAAGCCGGCGATGTGACGCGCCTCATCGCCTTCGTCGTGCTGCAGCCAGCAGAACCGGCCGCCATCGAAGATCTCAGCGACCAGCGTGTGGCCGAATGGACGCGACTCTACGACGACAACTACCGCGTGCCGGACGCGCAGGTGCTGTTCGATTTCGGCGGGTGGAACAGCAGCTATACCGGAGAGTCCATCGCGCTCGTCGAGATGGAAGAGTGGCGGCAGCAGACCGTCGCGCGCGTCCTCGCGCTGCAGCCGCGGCGCGTGCTTGAAATTGGTTGCGGTTCCGGCCTGTTGCTGCTCGGCATCGCGCCACTGTGCGAACGCTACGTCGGTATCGATTTTTCGCGCGAAGCGCTCCACCACCTTCAGGCCAAGGTCGATCGCCAGGGCATCGACGGGGTGGAGCTCGTGCATGCGCGCGCCGACGAGCTGGATCGCCTGGGCGCGGAATGTTTCGACACCATCATTGTCAATTCTGTGGTGCAGTATTTTCCGAGCGAGCGCTACCTGTCCGAGGTGATTGAAGCCGCGCTGGCACGCCTCACGCCGGACGGACACCTGTTCATCGGCGACGTACGCAACCTGCTGCTGCTCGATGCCTTTCACGCGTCGATCCACGCGTTCCGCCGCGGCAGCACACCGCCGCGCGACGAACTTGCGTCGCTGGCCCGCGCTTCATCGCGTCTTGAAAAAGAGCTGCTGATCGCGCCGCGCTTTTTTCGCGATCTCGCCGACACGGGCCGCGTCGCCGATCTGCAACTGCTGCCGAAGACCGGCATGTACGTCAACGAACTCACGGCATACCGCTACGACGTTGTGCTGCATCGTTGCGCGCCGGCGTCGGCTGCCAGCAGCCGGCGCTTCGATGCAATGCACGACAGTGCTGCGTTGCGCCACGCGTTTGAATTCCTCGACGCGCAGGCAGACGGTGTGGCTGTCGTGGCCAATCTCCGCAACACGTTGATCGAGCCGTCGGCGTACCTGATCGAGCCACCGCCCGATACGCTAACTGGCGTTTCGACGATCGTGGCCGAGGCGGTCGCTGCCGCGCGCCAGCGCGGCCTGCAGGCGGAGCCCAGCTGGCTGGCTTCGGATTGTCTAGGTCGCTTCCATCTGCTGGTCGCGCGCACCGCGGACGCGCTGCGTGGGCATGCGCGAGTACTGCGCGATTTACCCGAGCCGCCTTTTGCCGGCCGGACCAACGTACCGGTGGACGTGCTTGCACAAGCGCAGCGCGGACGCGAACTTGCCGTCGCGCTGGGCACCCGATTGCCCGACTACATGGTGCCGTCGCAATTCGTGTTCATGCCGCGGCTGCCGCTGACAGCCAACGGCAAGGTCGATCGTGCCGCGCTGCCCGCACCCGAGACCTTACCGGGACAGCGTGATTTCGTCGCGCCGGCCACGCCTTCCGAGCAATTGCTGGCCACGATCTGGTGCGAGGTGCTCGGTTGCCCGCCACCCGGCATCAACGATCATTTCTTCGAGCTCGGCGGTCACTCGCTGGCGGCCGTGCAGGTGCTCGCGCGCATCCGGCGCGCAGTCGCGATCGAGGTGTCGCCGCCGGATCTGTTCGCGCATCCGGTGCTGTCCGATTTCGCGCGCTTCATCGACGCGGCCGCTCCAGCCGAGGCAACCGCGCTGCTGCGCGCAGCGCGCGACGCGGCGCTGCCGCTGTCCTTTGAGCAGGAAGGACTATGGTTCCTCGCCAAGCTTCCGGGAGCGGCGGCCGCTTACAACATCGTATTCGGCGTGCGTCTGCGCGGCACGCTTGTCGACGCGGCACTCGATGCGGCGCTCGATGCCCTGGTGCAACGGCACGAATCGCTGCGCACTGTTTTCGTCGATGTCGACGGAAGGCCACAGATGCGCATCGTGCCGCACATTGCCTGCGCCTCGCGCCGCCACGTGCCGCCGGGAGACGCGTCTGGTGCGCTGCGCGACCTGATCGATGGCGAGATCGACCGCCAGTTCGATCTCGAGGCAGGGCCGCTGTTTCGGGTTTGCGTGATGCGCGAAGCGCACGACAGCCATGCGCTGATTTTCTCCCTACACCATATCGTCGGCGACGGTTGGTCGATGCGTGTGCTGCTGAGTGACCTCGCCGCCCTGTATGACGCACAGGTCGACCCGACCGTCCCGGCGCCGCGCGCGCTGCCGCTGCAGTACGCCGATTGGGTAGCATCTCAGCGACATACCGCGGCACGTCATCAGCAGCGCTATGCGGCGTATTGGCAGACGACGCTGCGTGGCGCGACGCCGCTGCTTGAGCTGGCGTCGGATCGGTTGCGCCCGACCCAGCAGGATTTTCGCGGTGGCTTCGTGCCGTGCCACCTGGACGCCGGTGGCGCAGACCGCTTACGCGCAGCGGCCCGGCGCTTCGGTACTACGCCGTTCGTGTTGTTGCTGACGAGCTGGGCACTGCTGTTATGGCGCTTGTCGGGCCAGGACGACGTGATCGTCGGCACGCCTAGCGCGAACCGGTCGACCGAGGAAGCGCAGGCGCTCGTCGGCATGCTCGTCAGCACCTTGCCGCTGCGGCTCGACCTGTCGGGCACGCCGCATCTCTCGGAACTCATACGACGCTTCGAACGAACCTCGCTGGAAGCGCAGCAGCATCAGGACATCGCGTTCGAGAAAATCGTCGAACTCGTGTCGGCTGCGCGCAGCTTGGCGTACAACCCGGTGTTCCAGGTGATGTTCGCATGGCAGGCGGGTAGTGCGCAGATACCCGGCCTGCGCGGATTGCGCAGCGAACCGTTGCCCGACTGCGCGCCGCACTGCGCCAAGTTTGATCTGTCGCTGATCCTCGCCGAGGCCCACGACGGCATTCATGGCGGCATCGAATACGCTTCGGCGCTGTTCGACGAATCCACTATCGTGCGGTATCGCGCGCATTGGCTGACGATTCTGGAGCAGATTGTGGCCGGCAGCGACATGACGATCGACCGTATCGAAGTGCTGACGCCAGCCCAGCGCCATCAGGTACTGGAAGCGTGGAACGACACGCGCCGTGAATTCCCGCACGAGCAATGCATCCACACATTGTTCGAGCAGCAGGCCGCCGCCACGCCGGATGCGATTGCGCTGCAAGCCGGCGATGAGCATCTGGACTATGCCGAACTCGATTCGCGAGCCGGTCGCCTTGCGCGCTACCTAGTGGCGCACGGCGTTCGTGTAGGTAGTTTCGTCGCGATCCACATCGAAAGAAGCACCGCGATGATCATCGCCGTGTTGGCAACGCTGAAGGCGGGTGCGGCCTACGTACCGCTGGATACCTCGCACCCGGCCGCGCGCAAGGCGCACGTGCTTGGGGATTGCCAGCCGGGCTGGCTGCTGCATACCGGCGACGTGCCTTCCTTCGACGGCTTGGAGTCGCCGCCGCGGGTGATCGAGGTGAATGCCGCGCTCGCCGCAGCGCCAATCCTGACAAGCGCGCTGCCACCTCCGATCACATCGACGGAACTTGCGTACATCATCTACACGTCCGGTTCCACGGGACTGCCCAAGGGCGTAATGCTCGAACACCGCTCGGTGGTCAATCGCCTTGCGTGGATGCAGCGCCATTTTGCTATCGGACCCGACGATGCCGTCTTGCAGAAGACTGCGTTGGGTTTCGACGTGTCAGTGTGGGAGCTGTTTCTGCCGCTGATCTGCGGGTCGCGTCTGGTGCTTGCGGAGCCCGACAGCCACAGAGATCCGCAGCGGCTCGCGCGCATCATGCGAGAAACCGGAATTACGATCTTGCATTTTGTGCCGTCGATGCTGCACCTGTTCCTGGCGCAGCGCAGCGCGTTCGATTTTCCGGCCCTCAAGCATGTCGTATGCAGCGGCGAGGAACTGCCGCCGGCGGTGGTGGAGGACTTCCAGCGCAAGCTGCCACGCGTCGGCATCCAGAATCTTTATGGCCCGACTGAGGCGTCAATAGACGTGAGTTGGCACCTCTGCGCGCGCGATCACGGAGCAGTCCGAATACCCATAGGCCGGCCCATCGACAATTGCCGGCTGTATGTACTGGATAGGGAACACCGGCCGCTGCCATCCGGCGTCGCCGGGGAGCTGTACATCGGTGGCGTGCCGGTTGCCCGTGGCTATTTCAACCGCCCAGACATCAACTCCGAGCGATTCCTGCCGGACCCCTTCGCCGACGATGCGCGCGCGCGTATGTACAAGACCGGCGATAAGGCGCGCTGGCTGCAGAACGGAGAAATTGATTTCCTTGGCCGCAACGATGCGCAGATCAAGCTGCGCGGCTTCCGCATTGAACTGAGCGAAATCGAAAGCCATCTCGCCCGCTTTCCGGGCGTCGCCGAGGCAGCCGCGGCGCTGCGCCAAGACGCGTCGGGTGGCCCGATGCTCGTCGCGTACTGGGTCGGCGGCGACACCGGCGACGTGTCGATCGACGCCGCCGCATTACGCTCGCATCTTGCAGCGGCGTTGCCGGAGTACATGATACCGACGCAATTCGTGCGCCTGGAGCAGCTGCCGCTGAATGCTAACGGCAAGCTCGATCGCAATGCATTGCCTGCGTTCGCAGCCGACGTCGTGACCGCAAGCACGGGCGCTGCGCCAGCCGGCATGCTGGAGGAAACCATCGCCGCGGCCTGGTCTGTCGTGCTTGGTCGCGGAAACCTCGGGCGTGACGAAAATTTCTTCGCCGTGGGCGGGCATTCGCTGATGACGCTGCGCCTCGTGCGACAGCTACAGCAGGTTGACGTGACTATCCAAGTCGCCGATGTCTTTCGCTATCCGACGATCGCCGCACTTGCCAGGGCTGTGCAGCAACGTGCCGATGCCCACGCCGATGCCGCGCTCGTCGCCGTGCGCGATGCGGACGGCACGCCGCTGTTCCTGCTGCACGACGGCTTCGGACTGCTGCTCTACGCCCATGTACTCGCCGCGCAACTGCCCGTGGGCATCGCCGTCTGCGGTCTGGCCGAAACCGCCAGCCCGCAGGACGAATCGGCGTCGATCGCACTGCTCGCCGATCGATTGCTGCCGGCCCTGCGTGAGCGTCAGCCGCAGGGTCCGTATCGCCTGGCCGGCTGGTCGTTCGGCGGACTGCTCGCGTATGAAATCGCCACGCGTCTCATCGACGACGGCGAGACGGTCGAATACCTCGGCCTGATCGACAGCTACTACGGCTTCGAGGAACCTGGCCGCGACGAGCATCCGGCGCAGTTCGCCGAAACTCCGCCTCACGTCGCGGCACTCGATCCGGCGACGCGCCAGATCTGCCTCGCGCGGCACGAGATCTATGCGCTCGCCGCACGCCGCTACGCCGCACGACCGCTGCATATCACCGTCGACCTGGTCAAGACCAGTCAGTGCGATGTTCCACCTATGCGCGAATGGCGCGGCTGGGAACGCGTGCTTCCGCCCGCCGCCATCCGCGTACATGACGTCGACGGCTGCCACTTTTCGATGATGACCACGCCGTTCATCGCCGGCACGGCGGCGGCCTTGGCACGCGGATTGGTCCATAGCCCGCAAAGCAACGCCAAGAGAAACTAGAAATCCGACGCGGCAGTTCTGGGCTGGCTGCTGCACGTCGGATCGGAGTGGCGCCGCGATTGCTCGGAAGCATCCCCGTCGCTACCGCAAGCTATGGCACTCTCCCCGCATGCAAGGCATCCCCGCCACCTTCGATTTCCCGACCGACAGCGCGGAGTTCCGTCATCCGGCGCATCGCTCGGGTGTCGAGCTGTATCGCGCGCATATCGTGCGGCATGCGTTCGAGCCGCATACGCATGCGGCGTTCGGGTTGGGTGCGATCGAGCAGGGGGTGGAGCGGTTTCGTCTGCGCGGGGCGGAGCATCTGGCGCCGGCGGATTCGCTGGTGCTGATGAATCCGGACGAGTTGCATACGGGGCGCGCAGAGACCGAGGGCGGCTGGCGCTATCGCATGATCTATCTCGATGCGGATGTGGCTGCGGCGATCAGCGGTGAGGCGGACTGGTGGTTTGCCGATGCGGTGCGGGTGGATGTGCCGCGCGCGCGGCAAGTGACTTCGCTGCTGGATCGGCTCTGGCGAACACCGTCGCCGCTGGCGTTCGACGGTCTGCTTGCCGAATTACTGCGGACGCTTTCGCCGCATGTGCAGCGGCCGCGGCCGGCGCCGATGGAAGGTGCGTTGCGGTTCGAGCGGGTCGTCGACTATCTGCATGCGCATCTCGCCGACCGGATCACGCTGGAACAGCTGGCCGCGCTCGTCCATCTGAGTCCGTTCCATTTCCTGCGCCGCTTTCGCGCGCAGTACCACGCGACGCCGCACCAGTTGCTGATGGCTTTGCGTCTGCAGCGGGCCAAGCGGCTGCTCGCGGCCGGCGTCGCGCCGGCACAGGTCTCTGCGGAGTGCGGGCTTGCGGATCAGGCGCATCTGACGCGCGCGTTCGCCTGGCGTTACGGCGTCACGCCGGCGCGGTATCAGCGGCAACTGCTGGGATGGGTGCCGCCGTAGGAACATGGCTGACCGGGAATGGCCTGGCGTCATTGCCGTCAAAGTGCGGAATGGCTGCGGTGACGACCGTCGCCCTCCCCGGTTCGACGGCAATGCGCTTCGGTACTGAGCTTCCTCGGGGTGACGCGAATCACGGCATCAACCGCGGCTTCTTTCCAGCATCAGCAGCATCGACAGGCTCAGCAGGACGCGCTCTTCCTCTTCTTCAGTAGTGAAGGCGTGTTTGCTTTCCAGCGTGAAGCGTCGCCCGATCAATGATGGCTGCTTCACCAAGCGCGCAACCAGCCTGCCGGTCTTATCGGTCACCAGATAGGCGGGATGAAAAAGATAGCCGGAGAGCAGGCCAATGACTGGAATACCTTCGAATATGGCATCGGCCACTTTGATCCAGGCGTTTTCTTCGCGAATCGTATGCGTCATCGCCTGCTGTGCATCGAAGATTTCATAGTGCGCCTTGAAAATCGACGCCCAGCCTTTGCGTGCGATCTTGCCCAGATCCTGCCCTGCGGCGCTGTTGAAACTATAGGTCGCGGAAAAGTCCAGCCATTTATTGGCTTTGATCGTAAACAGCTTCTGTGTCTGCGTCGAATCCTTGCAAACGACGACTTCCTCCAGAATTTTGAACATTTTCTGGCGTACGTAGAACAGCGTACTGTCGCGCGAATCGGTAATCGTGAAGTCGCTCGAGAGGGTGGTTACCTTGAATACAAGGGACAGAGGATATTGGTATTTCATGTGATCTCGGCAATGGTGGGGATGCGATAGCTTCATTCTGTTTGAAGCCGATCGCGCAATCGTACGCGGTGTTCGGCAAATTCCACATCGTACGCTACCTGTCCTATGCCATGGCCGCCGGATATCCTCTTCTCGACGCCGGCCCTGGACGGGCTCGGCGCGTGGCACAAGCGTTCGGCCAGAGCTGGATCGTGCGGCAAGATCAGGTGCTTGGCGTCCGTGCAGGCGTGCGCTTCCTGCCCTGCCGTTTGTCGCGCAACGACTGCACAGGGCCATATGCGTGCTCAGGGCTGGCGCCTCGCCGGCGCAGGTCTGTGCGGATCGCGGGAGCCTGCGGCTAATCCGGAGCATGAGAGCAATCTGATTCAAGACGTGCCCTCCGCCCTGTCGCAAGCTCGCGCCATGTTCATCGGCATCGTCTACGCACTCATCGCTGGCTTGCTCTGGGGCCTCGTCTTCGTCGGGCCATTGCTGCTGCCGGAGTATCCGGCTGCGCTGCAGTCGGTGGGGCGCTACCTCGCATTTGGCCTGATCGCGTTGCCCTTGGCCTGGTTCGATTGCGTTGAACTGCGCCGGCTCGCGCCCGGTGACTGGCTCGAAGCGCTGAAACTCTCCGCCATCGGCAACCTGCTGTACTACTTCTGCCTGGCCGCGGCGATCCAGCGCGCGGGCGCGCCGCTGCCGACCATGATCGTCGGCACGCTGCCGGTCGTCATTGCGATCTGCGCGAACCGGCGCAATGCGCGGCGGGACGGCGTGTTGCCGTGGCGCAAGCTCGCGCCGTCGCTGGCACTGATCGGACTTGGTGTGGCCTGCGTCAATCAGGTCGAACTGGCGGCAGTGCGCAGCGATCCAATGGCGGATCCGTGGCGCTATCTGAGCGGCGCTGCGCTGGCGTTCGTCGCGGTCGCGTGCTGGACCTGGTATCCACTGCGCAACGCCGACTGGTTGCGCGACCATGCGGGCCGCAGCCCGCGCGCGTGGGCGACCGCACAGGGCCTGGTGACACTGCCGCTGGCCGCGACCGGCTATGCGCTGCTCTGGGGCGGCATGACGTGGTCGACGTCCGACTTCGCAATGCCGTTCGGCCCGCGGCCGGGTGTATTCATCGCCCTGATGTGCGCCATCGGTCTGTTCGCGTCCTGGCTCGGCACGCTGTGCTGGAACCAGGCCAGTCAGCGCCTGCCGACCGCGATCGCCGGCCAGCTCATCGTGTTCGAGACTCTCGCCGCGCTGGGCTATGCGTTCGCGCTGCGCAGCCACGCGCCGTCGTTGCTGACGGTGATCGGGATCGCGCTGCTGATTGCCGGCGTCGTACTCGCGGTGCGCATCCGACCGGAGCTGGCACCTCAGACCAGGCCGGTCGCGTAGTAGGTCGCGATGATGACGAACACGGCGAGGGTCTTGATCAGCGTGATCGCGAAGATGTCCTTGTAGGCCTGGCGGTGGCTCAGGCCGGTCACGGCCAGCAGCGTGATGACCGCACCGTTGTGAGGCAGCGTATCCATGCCGCCGGAGGCCATGGCCGCGACGCGGTGCAGCACTTCCATCGGGATCGCGGCGGCGTTGGCGTTCGCGATGAAGGTGTCGGCCATGGCCGCCAGCGCGATACTCATGCCGCCGGAAGCCGAGCCGGTGATGCCGGCCAGCGCGGTGATCGTGATCGCCTCGTTGACGAGCGGATCCGGTATCGACGCCAGGGCCTGCGCCACGACGACGAAGCCCGGCAACGCCGCGATCACGGCGCCGAAGCCATATTCCGATGCCGTGTTCATGGCCGCGAGCAGTGCGCCGCCGATGGCGGTGCGCGTGCTGTCGGCGAAGCTCGTCATGACGGGTTTCCAGGCGAAGGCGAGCACCGTCGCGATGCCGACGAGAAGGGCGCCTTCGACCGCCCAGATTGCGGCGACCTTGGCGATTTCCTGCACCACCGGTGCTGCCTTGCCCATGGCTGCGGGTACGAACTCGTGGCTCGCGCCGTAGACACGCGGAATCAGGCTCGTGAACAGTTTGTTGGAGACACCGACGAGGACGAGCGGCAGGATCGCAACCAGCGGGTTGGCCAGCGCCGTGCCGGCGAATGCGGCGGGTTCGTTCTGCAACGTTACGGCGTCGCCGTACCCTTCGCCCGCCGCCAGCGCCATGCGGCGGCGCCAGTCGAGATAGACCAGTCCGACGATCAGGATGAACACCGCACCGACGCAGCCCAGAACCGGCGCGGCCCAGGAGTTGGTACCAAAAAATGTGGACGGAATGATGTTCTGGATCTGTGGCGTGCCGGGCAGCGCGTCCATCGTGAACGTGAACGCACCGAGCGCGATCGTGCCGGGAATCAGGCGCTTGGGGATGTCGCTCTGGCGGAACAGTTCCGCTGCGAACGGATAGACGGCAAACACCACGACGAACAGCGACACGCCGCCGTAGGTCAGCAGAGCACAGACGGCAACGATCGACAGCATGGCGCGCTGCGCGCCGAACACCCGGATCGTCGCGGCGACGATGGCTTTGGAAAAACCCGAGATCTCGATCAGCTTGCCGAATACGGCGCCGAGCAGGAACACCGGAAAGTACAGTTTGAGAAAACCGACCATCTTGTCCATGAACAGGCCGGTGAACATGGGCGCGACCAGGGCCGGATCGGTCAGCAACACGGCACCGAGTGCGGCGACCGGAGCGAACAGGATCACGCTGTGGCCGCGGTAGGCGACCCACATGAGAAAGCACAGCGCGGCCAACACGATCAGAAAAGACATTCCCTGGCTCCCACATCCGACGCCGTGAGTGTCGGGAAGCGCCACCGGACGGCCCATTGTCCGAAGGTACGATGCCGCCCGTGCCGGGCGCAGCCTAGCCTTGGCGCGAAATCGCGGCAGGGGTCCGCTGGCAGGATGCACGCTTGGGATGCCATTGGCATTGGCACCGCGCCAGTTCTGGCGTCTGTGCCTCGTGCTCCGCACCAGATCTCCATAACCCCTCCAAATGACTGCTTGCAGGCACTTGGTCGCCGTTTTGATTGAAGGGGGCTCAGTAGCCACCGCCACATATCGACGTACTCAGCGTTCTCAGAAGGGGCAGCAGCAATGAAGCGGATGAAGCGAAATTACCTGGCGCTGGCGATCGGCTGCGTACTGCTGGCGCCGATGGCCTGGGCCAACGACGAGGCCGCGAGCGCGGCCGAGGCCGGCGCCACGACCGAATCCGCGAGTGCCGCCGCCGATGCCGATCCGGCCAGTGCAAGCAGTGCGACCACGCTGGACCGCGTCACCGTCACCGCGCGCAAGCGCGAGGAAACGCTGCAGGACGTGCCGGTCGCGGTCACCGCGTTCACCGCCGACGCGATGGAAAAGCTCAACATCGAGGACATCGGCGATCTCGATGTGCAGGTGCCGAACCTCACGATCTACGCGGCGCGCGGCTCGAGCAGCACGGTGACCGCGTACATCCGCGGCATTGGCCAGTCCGACCCGCTGTGGGGCGTGGATCCGGGTGTCGGCATCTACCTCGACGACGTCTACATCGCGCGTCCGCAGGGTGCCCTGCTTGATGTGTTCGATGTTGATCGCGTCGAAGTGCTGCGTGGCCCGCAGGGCTCGCTCTACGGCAAGAACACCATAGGCGGCGCGATCAAGTACATCTCCAAGGGCCTGCCCAAGGAAGTCGACGGTTATGCCCAGCTCACCGTCGGCAACTACGGCCAGCTCGACGCCAAGGGCGCCATCGGCGGTCCCGTCGGCGGCAGCGACAGCGCGATCCGCGCGCGCCTGGCCGTGGCCAGCCTCAACCGCGATGGCTTCGGCGAGAACCTGACCAATGGCGCGCCGGTTTCCGACAAGGAGATCAACGCATTCCGCGCCAGCGTCGGCGCCGATATCAGCGACCGCTTCGACCTCAACTTCGCATTCGACTGGATGGACGACCAGTCCGGCGTGCGCGGCGCGCGCATGCTCGCCCCGAACCGCTTCGTGCCCGGCCCGCTGCCGCTCGATGACCGCTACGACAACCGCAGCGGCATGCCGAACATCAACGACACGCAGATGAAAGGACTTTCGGGCACGGCGAACTGGCGCGCGACCGATTCCTGGGCGTTCAAGTACATCTTTGCGCGGCGCGATTCGGACACCGAGACCAACATCGACTTCGACACGCTGCCGAACAAGATCGCGGACGTGAAGGCGTTCTACCGCGACGAGCAGACCACCAACGAACTGCAGGCCAATTACGACGGCGGCGGCATGGCGCGCGGCGTCATGGGCCTGTACAGCTTCGACGGCGAAGCCGGCGGTCAGGTGCTCAACAACTTCTTCAATGCCTCGTTCGGCGATACGCAGGGCACGGTCTTTACCGAATCCATCGCGGCCTATGCCGACTGGACCTTCGACTTCACCGACCGTTTCTCGGTCGACTTCGGCGCGCGCTGGACCGACGAGGACAAGCACGCCGTCGTGCTCAACCGCGGCTACACCGATGCGACATTCACCACGCCGACGACGACCGTGGCGAACTTCAACCGCACAGTGAACTTCACCAACGTCTCGCCCAAAGTCGCGCTGGACTTCAAGCTGACCGACAACGTGATGCTCTACGGCGTGGCCTCGCGCGGCTTCAAGTCCGGCGGCTTCAACATCCGCGCGAATTCGGTTGCCGTGCCGCGCTCGGCCGAGCCGTTCGACGACGAGAAGGTCGACAGCTTCGAGATCGGCACCAAGATGTCGCTCGCGGATCAGAGCCTGTTCCTGAATTTCGCGTATTTCTATAACAAGTACGAAGACATCCAGCTGTCGGTGTTCACCGCCTTCGACAGCAACGGCGACGGCATCGACGATGCGTTCTTCGGCGACTTCACCAACGCCGGCAAGGGACATGTGCAAGGCCTGGAAATGGAATACCAGTGGCTGCCGAGCGAGCACTGGGCGCTCAGCGGCAACCTCGCATGGCTCGACGCGAAGTACGATGAATTCTTCACCAACGGCGTCAATGTCGCGAACGTGCAGAAGTTCACCAATGCGCCGCGCTTCTCCGGCGCGGTGAACGTCGAATACCGCACCGATCTGGCCAGCGGCGGCAATCTCTCGGCACGCGCAGGCTACAGCTACCAGAGCGAAGTGTGGCCGACGACGGACCTGAGCCCGGTCATCCGTCAGGACGGCTACGGCCTGCTCAATGCCGGCGTGATCTGGAAGGTCAACCCGGACTGGACCCTGGCGCTGCAGGGCACCAACCTGACCGACAAGGAATACCGCACGACTGGCTACAACATCCCCGTGCTCGGCGTGTTGACCGGTTTCTACGGACCGCCGCGGCAATACACGGTGAGCGCGCGCTACGATTTTTGATTTCGCTTCACAAATTCACGGATAGCCAGTCGAGCGGAGTGCCATGTCGGCCCTCCCATTCAAGGGGAGGAGCCTCATTCTGCTTGCGGGCATCTTGTTGAGCCCAGGTGACGGCTGCCCGAACGGGCAGCCCGGTGCGCGGGCCCCTCTCCTCCGAGGCCGCGCACCGCTGTTCTGATCGGGACGGGCAGGGACGCCTGCTTTTTCGCCGCCCTGCGCGTTACCCGAAGCCGTCGACGCGGAGGCGGTTGCTCGCAGTGTCGATGCATGGTGCGTCACGACATTGCTCGAGCGTCGGTCCGTGAATGTATTCAGATTGCCCGCGCAACTCTTTCGCGGCGGACTCGTCGTCACGGCGACGTACGCGCAAGGGGTGCCGTACGCGCAACCCGTTCCACGCCTGCGCGCGAAGTGCGGTCCTTCCCGCGCTACCATGCCGCGTCGCCGTGGGGATGAGCACCGATGTTGAGCGTGGGTCCGGTCGTACTCGCGGCGCTGGTCTGGCTTGGCGCGCTGTTCGGCGTCGCGCTGTACGCGGAGCGGCGGCCCGCCGGCCTTGCACGGCACTGGCACCACGTCTACGCGCTGTCGCTCGCGGTCTACTGCACGTCGTGGACCTTCTACGGCACGGTGACCCAGGCCGCGCGCTACGGCTGGCCGCTGCCGCCGACCTTCATCGGCACCATCCTGCTGTACGCGTTTGCGGCGATCGCCCTGGTCAGGCTCGTGCGTCTCGCGCGTGCCTCGAACGCCACCTCGCTCGCGGACCTGATCGCGACGCGCCTGGGCAAGAATTCCTGGGTTGCCGCGAGCGTGACCGCGGTCGCCGCGCTCGGACTGATTCCCTACATCGCGCTCCAGCTCAAGGCGGTCGCGATGAGCTATGCGATGCTGACGCGCTCGGGCGCGGAAGCGCCGCAATCGTTGTGGCAGGACGGCGCGCTCTACGTTGCGCTGGCGATGGCCTTGTTCGCGATGCTGTTCGGCACCCGCCGGGTCAGCGCGGCGGAACACAACCGTGGCCTGGTACTGGCGATCGCGTTCGAATCGCTGTTCAAGCTCGCCGCGATGCTCGCGCTCGGCGCGTTCGTACTGTTCGGCCTGGATATCCCGCCGCAGCCCGTGGCCGCGGCGCCGCGGCCGATGGCCGGCGGCTTCCTGCCGCTGGTGCTGCTCGGTGTACTCGCGATGTTCACGCTGCCGCACCAGTTCCACGTCGGCGTCGTCGAATGCCGTGACGAATCCCATGTGCGCACGGCGCGCTGGTTGTTTCCGCTGTATCTGCTGCTGATCGCGCTGCCGCTGCTGCCGCTGGCGCACGCGGGCGATGCACTGCTCGCCCGCGCGGGCGTGCCGCCGGATCTGTACGTGCTCGCACTGCCGCTGTCGCAGGGCCATGAAGGCCTTGCGCTGTTCGCGTTCCTCGGCGGACTGAGTGCGGCGACCGGCATGGTCGTGGTCAGCACGCTGACCCTGAGCCTGATGATCGGCAATCACTGGCTTGCGCCGGGCCTGCTGCGCGGCGCATGGCTGCGCAGCGGCGGTGGCGACCTGCGTGGCACGGTGCTGCTGCTGCGCCGCGTCGGCATCGGCGCGATCATGCTGCTGGCCTGGGCCTATAACCGTCTGATCGCCGGCAACGAGGCACTGGCCGACGTTGGCGCAGTATCGTTTTCCGCATTGGCTACATTGACGCCTGCACTTGCGTTCGCCGTGTGGCGTCCGCAGACGCCGCCACGCGCAGTGATTGCCGGTATCGCCGCGGGATTCGCGATCTGGTGCTGGGCCTTGCTCGTGCCACTCGCCGCGCAGGTACGCGGCGTCGCGCCGGGCTGGCTCGAGCAGGGTCTCTATGGCCAGCCCTGGCTCGCACCCGACGCACTGTTCGGCCTGACCGGCTGGAGCCGGCTCGGCCGCGCGGTTGCATCCAGCCTGTTCCTCGGCACGCTCGTCACGTTCGCCGTCGCCGCCTGGCGGCCCGGCCGGTTGCGCGAAAAACTCGGCTTCGACCAGCGTGCGCTGCGCAACGCTGGCCGCCGCTTCCTGCCGGAACAGCGCCTGGACGAACTGCTGCACGACGCGCCCGCGCGTGGCGCGGTGCCGGCGGCGATCGAGGCGCGCGTCGAACATGAACTCGCTGCCGTGCTCGGCAGCGCCTCGGCGCGGCTGCTGCTCGACGCGGCGCAGCGCGAAGCGGGCGCCGAGCTGGAGACCGTCGCGGCCATCGTCGGCGAGGTATCGCAGGAGCTGCGCTTCAACCAGCGCCTGCTCGAAGCGGCGCTGGAAAACATGAGCCAGGGCATTAGCGTGGTCGACGCGCAGCTGCGCCTGGTCGCGTGGAACCGCCGCTATGTGGAAATGTTTGGTTTCCCCGAATCGCTGCTGCGCGTCGGCGCGCCGGTCGGCGAACTCGCTGCCTGGGCCTTGCAGCGCTTGCCGCATCGCGGCGATGCCACCCAGGCGCTGGATAGGCGCCTGGAATTCATGCGCGCCGGCACGCCGCACCTGTCCGAGCGCGTATTCCCGGACGGCAGTATCGTCGAGATCCGCGGCAACCCGATGCCCGGCGGCGGCTTCGTCGCGACGTTCACCGAAGTCACCGCGTTCCGTCATGCCGAGGCGGCGCTGATCCAGGCCAACGAGAACCTGGAGCAGCGCGTCGCCGACCGCACGACGCGGCTCGAACACGCCAAGCGCGAGGCCGAGCGCGCCAACGAGGCCAAGAGCCGCTTCCTCGCCGCGATCGGCCACGACCTGCTGCAGCCGCTGCACGCGGCGCACCTTTTCACCGACGCGCTGGCACAGCAGCTCGACGGACAGAGCCAGCGCGAACTCGTCGCGCAGACGCGCGGCGCGCTGGATTCGACGACCGACCTGTTGACCGGTCTGCTCGACATGTCGCGTCTCGAAGCGGGTGGTCTGTCGGCGCAGCTGCGCGAATTCCCGCTCGCGGAAATCCTCGATCCGCTCGTGTCGGAATTCCGCGCGCTGGCCGCCGAGCGCGGCCTCGCGCTGCGCTATCGCGCGACCCGTGCATGGGTACGCAGTGATCCGCAGCTGCTTCGCCGTGTGCTGCAGAATTTCCTCGCCAACGCCGTGCGCTATACCGCGAGCGGCCGCGTGCTGCTCGGTGCGCGCCGCGTCGGCAATGCCGTGCGTGTGGAAGTGCACGACACCGGACCGGGCATTGCCGCGGATCAGCAGCGCACCATCTTCGAGGAGTTCCGCCGCGGCGATGATGTGGCCGGACCTGGGCTCGGCCTGGGACTGGCGATTGCCGAGCGCATGGCGCAGCTGCTCGAAGCACCGCTGAGCCTGCGCAGCCGTCTGGGCAGCGGCACGGTGTTCGCGATTGCGCTGCCGCGCGCCGTCGCGCGACAGCGTGAAGAATCCGCCGCCACGACCCGAGCGGTGCTCGCCGGCACCCACGTACTCGTGGTCGACAACGAGGCGGTCGCACGCGATGCATTGCGTACGGTGTTGCTCGGTTGGGGTTGCAGCGTCGCTGCCGTCGCCGATGGTGATGCCGCCACGTGCGCACTCGCCGCGCGGGTCGCCGACCTCTGGCTGTTCGATTATCACCTCGACGACGACGACACCGGTGTTGCGCTTTACGAACGCTTGCAGCACAGCCACGGCGCGCGCCCCGCCGTCGTGATGAGCGCCGACGCCGGTGAAAGCGTGCGCAAGGCCGTCCACGAAGCCGGCCTGCCGCTGCTGATCAAGCCGCTCAAGCCGCTGGCGCTGAAGTCAGTGCTGGATCGGTTGCTCGCGGCGAGAGCGGTACGGTGACGCGTTACCGGTGCCGGCAACTCCGGCGGCTGGCGGCGCCGGTGAACGTTCTGCGGCGGACCTCCGCACTGCGCTCTACTACGACTCGGAGGCATCACCATGCGTAACAGGATCGCATCGCTCGTCGCCGCTGGTGTCCTGGCGACTGCGCTCGGATCGGCTCCGGTGTGGGCGACGACATGGGGCGAGACCGAAGTGGATGATCCCATCGTCAAGGACGCCAAATGTACCGTGGGTAGCCCAGGCAGCTATGGCTCCTATATCTATGGTTGGCCATCGAAGTACGACCAGATCTTCTGGCCCGTGACGGAAGAAAGCGGAATCTGGTTCTGCCCGGAATCGGGATTCACCGCCTTCCTGGGCGACTTCGACGGCATCGACGACGCGCAGCGCACGTCGATTGCCGCGTATCTGGCCACGTCATACACGCGGCACGAAGCGCCTTCGCATCGGAAGGAGCTGGAACTACTCGAAGGCTGCTATGCGCTGCGTGCCACGTCGCCCAAACAGAGCCTGCGGATGTTGCGAGCACTGGCCTATCAGTACGAGGCGCTCGGCGATCAGGCTGCCGCCGACAGCCGGCGACGAACCGCCCTGGCGCTGATACTGGCGGCGCTCGACACTGAACTGAAACAAGCGCAGCGCCTCGAGTACCTGTTCGTCGCTGCGGCTTATCAGCGGGAGTTTGGCCAGGTAAAAGCCTCCGATGCCAGCCTCAGGCAATTGCGCGCGCAGCTGAAGAAATCGCGCGATGAGGAACTCGGCGATTACGTGAAGTATCTGCGCGAACTCATCGCCGACATTCCGCGCATCGAACCCGGCGGAAGATTGGCGCCCGACAAATCCTGAGGGCGCGGAATCGTGCCGTTCATGCGAACAGCGGCGCCTACCACTTTGCTCGCCCCGCCGGCTGCGCGAAGAACTGCTTGGTCACGGTGCCGAAACAGCGGATCTCCGCGCCGCTCGCGAACAGGAAACGCATGTCGTCGCTGAGCGCGACGCGCTTGCCGCCGACCTCGAAGAAGTCGGTCGGCTCGCACTCGACGGCGATGACGCTGTCGCGAATCAGCTCGGTCAGGTTAGTGGGCGCTTCGCAGCGCTTGTGATTGATGAAGATCAGCTGGGCATCACGGCCATCGGCGAGCCGCCAGCTCAGGATCAGGCCGGTGACGCTGGGATCGCTGAGTTCGATCGACACGAGGCGCGCGCCGACGAGTGCATCCCAGTCCGGGAGATGTTCTTTGCCGCGCACGCGTTCGCGGTTGCCGAAGCCGGCGTCCTGCGGGTCTTCGCAGATCATGTCCTGTTCGTGGAACCACTCGACGATGGTCTCGATCGGTTCGCGTGCCTCGACGCCGTGCAGCGACCAGTGCAGATAGCCGGGATACGCGACGAGTTCGCCGCGCGGAAAGCCTGCAATCGTGCCATCGGTTGCCTTGCCGCCGATCGCGGCACCGTCGAAGTGACTGGCAATCGCCTTGAGCAGCTTGCGCCGTGCGCGCAGCTGCGCATCGGACGCGAAGAATCCGGCGGCACGCGCGTCGGCGAAGTCCACTTTTGTTGCGACGAAGAACAGATCCAGCGACATGGCATTCCCCCGAACTTACGGTCGCTGAATTCTGTGCGATGCCAGGTGTCGGCGGCAGTACCGCGCCAGATGAGGCGCGATGTTTCGACGCTGCCCGGCGTCACCACATGGTCAGCGATATTGCAGAGTTCAGACCGTTGCAATAACGACGTCTGCTGGTCTTTCTCAGATCCGCCGCGCCGGATCGCTGAGCTCCAGTTCCCGCAGCACCACGCCGGCCTGGGTGCGGTTGCGCACGCCGAGGCGGTCGAAGATCGCGGTCAGGTGGGCCTTGACGGTGCGTTCCTGCACGTCGAGGCGATCGGCGATCTGTTTGTTGAGCAATCCTTCGGCGACCAGCACGAGCACGCGGAACTGCTGTGGCGAGAGGCTGGCCAGGCGTGCGGCGAGATCCGCGTCCTGGGCCGATGACTGCGAGCGCGCGACGCTGCTGCGCAGCGTGGCCGGCAGCCATTGTTCGCAGGCGAGCACGGTGCGGATCGCGTCGCGCAGTTCGTCGAAGCCGGAGCTCTTGGGCAGAAAGCCGGCGGCGCCGTGGTCGAGCGCACGCCGCACGACGCGTGGATCGTCGTTGGCCGAGACCACGACGACGGCAACGCCGGGATGCTGCGCGCGGATCGCCGCGAGCCCGGCCAGTCCGTGGTTGCCGGGCATGTGCAGGTCGAGCAGGACCAGGTCGATGTCCGGTTCGCGCTCCAGCGCCGCGAGCACGCTCTCCAGCGAATCGGCTTCACGCACCTGCAAGTCGGCCACCGCATCGGCGGCGGCACCGCGCAGCGCGGCGCGGAACAGGGGATGGTCGTCGGCGATCAGCAGGGAGGGCATGGCAGGGCCACTGTAGCAGTCGCGGTCGCGCCCGGACGCGCGCCGCTACTGCACGGTCCAGCCGCCATCGACGGTGATGGTGTGACCGGTGATGTTGCGCGCCGGCGGCGAGATCAGGAACGCCGTGATGCCGGCCAGTTCGTCGAAGCCGATGAACACGCCCTTGGGCATGGGCTTGAGCATCACGTCGCTGACGACCTGCGATTCGGGAATGCCGCGCGTGCGCGCCTGGTCGGCGATCTGCTTGTCGACCAGCGGCGTCTTCACGTAGGTCGGGCAGATCGTGTTGATCGTGATGTCGGTGTTCGCGGTTTCTAGCGCGATGACCTTGGAAAATCCGATCAATCCGTGTTTGGCGGCGACATACGCACTCTTGAACGGGCTGGCGACCAGCGAATGGATCGAGCCGATATTGACGATGCGGCCGAAACCGCGCTCGCGCATGCCGGGCAGCAAGGCGCGGGTCAGGCGCGCGACGCCGACGAGCATGACCTGGATCAGAAAATCCCACTTGTCGATCGGGAATTCTTCGAGCGGCGCGACATGCTGCAGTCCGGCGTTGTTGACGAGGACGTCGACGGGACGTGTGACCGCGGCCACCGCGGCCGCGACGCTGTCGTCGGACGTCACGTCGAGGACCAGCGCCTCGGCCGATCCGCCCGCGGCGATGATCTGCGCGGCGACCGCATCGACCGCGGCGCGGTTGAGGTCGGTCAGTACGAGATGGTGGCCGGCTGCGGCCAGTTCCGTGGCGATGCCGGCACCGATGCCGCTGCCGGCGCCGGTGATGAGGATGCAGCGAGGGGTCATTGCGAGGTCTCCGTGGCCCAGCCTGGCAACCCAGCCTAGCAACCTGGCTGGGCGTGGGCGTGGTACGAAAGTACGATAGCCGAGCATATCCGGCTTGGTAGGGTGGGCGAATGACTATCGCATCGATGCCACGCGTTTCCGTCCTTGCACTGACCATCCTGCTGGCCGGCTGCGACCGCGCACCGCCGCCGCCAGCGCCGGCCGCGACACCTCCGCCCACTGCCAAGGCGGTGCCGTCCGGCGCCGCGGAGACGACCGCGATGTTCACCGCCCAGCGCATCAGCGAGCACCGCGACGGCGACGACCTGCTCAGCGCCGGCCTCGGCCTGGATGGTCTGCGCGCGATGACGCCGCCAGCGTTTGCCGTTCCCGATGCGCCGACCGCGGTGGAACTGCGCCGTCGCGCACTCTGGAGCAACTGGCGCGGGATTGCCGACCTGACCCCGGCCGGCGGCTTCGGTACGATCTACGGCGCCATGCCCAGCGTGCCGGGGCGCGAATTCCAGGCCTTCGCCACGCTGCCCGGCGCGAAGCAGCCGCATCGCGTGCTCGCGCAGATTCCCGATGCGTTCGACGCGAAGAAACGCTGCCTCGTCGTCGCGGCGTCATCGGGCTCGCGCGGCATCTACGGTGCGATCGCGGTCGCCGGGCCCTGGGCCTTGCCCAAAGGTTGCGCAGTGGCCTACACCGACAAGGGTGCCGGCACGGACTACTACGACCTCGTCGAAAAGCGCGGCGTGCGCATCGACGGTACGCTCGGTGGTGTCGACGACGTACTCGCGTTCAAACCCGACAGCGCGGCCACGAGCGGTATCGCGTTCAAGCACGCGCACTCCCAGGACAACCCCGAAGCCGACTGGGGCCGCCATGTGCGCCAGGCTGCGGAATACGGTCTGCAGGCGCTGGCCGACGCGCTGCCGCAGCAGGCACCGTTCACGTTCGACAACACGCGCGTGATCGCGGTCGGCATTTCCAACGGCGGCGGCGCGGTGCTGCGCGCGGCGGAACTCGACGGCAAGTGGCTGGCCGGCGTCGTCGCCGGCGAGCCGAATATCCATGTCGAGGCAAAGGGCGCACGCACGCTCTACGACTACACCACCGAGGCGGCCCTGCTGATGCCCTGCGCGCTGCCCAAGCTCGGTCTGCCGGCCGTGCCCGACATCGACAAGCGCTGCGCCGCCGCCGTCGCGTCCGGCCTGATCCAGGGAGCCGATCTTCCGGCCCAGCAAGCCGCGGCCTATGACGCGCTGCGCGCGAACGGCTGGATCGACGAAGCGTTGCGCGCCGGCTCGATCAGCGTCACGTTTGATCTGTGGCGTGCGGTCGCGGTGACCTATGCCTCGGCCTACGGGCGCTACGGTGCCGGCGAGTCGCCGTGTATCAGCGGGTTCTCCGCGCTCAACGCCGACGGCACCGCGCGCGCAAACACTGCTGCCGAACGCGCGGCCTGGTGGTCCGATGCGAGCGGTATTCCGCCGGGTGCCGGCGTGGCATTCCAGGTCGCCAAGCCCGGCGAGCCGCACGATGCGCTGAACTGCCTGCGCGCACTGTGGACCGGCAGCGATGCGGCCGCGACGCGCGTCAGGCAGGGCATCGCCGCGACGCGGGCCGGACTGCCGCGCAAGGACCTGCCCATCATCGTGCTGCACGGCCTCGACGACGGCCTCGTGCCCGCGGCCTTCAGCAGCGCGCCCTATGTCGCGATGGCCAAGGCCGGCGGCGCGGACCTGCGCTACTGGCAGGTACGTCACGCGCAGCATTTCGACGCGTTCCTCGGCCTGCCGCAGTACGGCGCGGCCTATGTACCACTGCTGCCCTACGTCTACAGCGCGCTCGACCGCGTCTGGGCGCACATCGACAGCGGCGCGGCGTTGCCGGCCGACGCGGTCATCCAGACCACGCCGCGCGGCCTTGGCAAGGCGCTGGAAGCGAGCCATCTCGCGATGCCGCAGTAGGCGTCGTAACGGGCGGAAGGCTGCCTGGCGCTGGCGCGCCAGCAGGCCGATCCGCCGCGGATCAGACGCGGTGTCGCGTGTATCGTCGAGGCTCCTGCCACTGCCGACGGAAGGTCCCATGTCCGAGCGTCATGCCCGCTGCAGTTGCGGCGCACTGCGCATCAGCGCACGCGGTGAGCCCGTGCGCATTTCGATGTGTCAGTGCCTGGCCTGCCAACGCCGCACCGGCAGCGTGTTCGCGGCGCAGGCACGTTTTCCGCGCGATCAGGTGCACATCGACGGCGATGCGCGCGAATATCGGCGTGTCGCCGACAGTGGCAACACGCTGTGCTTCCGCTTCTGCCCCACCTGCGGCGCGACGGTCCACTACACGATCGACGACGCGCCCGAGCTTATCGCGATACCGCTCGGCGCCTTCGCCGATCCGCACTTTCCGGCGCCGCGCGTGTCGATCTACGAGTCGCGGCGGCATGCTTGGGTGGGGGTGCCGGACAGTGCGGAGCGGCACCCGTGAGCGACGATCAGAATCCCTGGGTCGATATCCCGATCGAACCGCCATACGTGCTGCCGATGGATTGGCCGTACATCGAAGTCGCGAACAAATTGAAAAGCGATACCGGCCAATTGCATCGGGCGCGCATGCCCGAGCCGCGTTCGGGACCGCGCGACGCGCCCGTCGTGGTGCTACAGATAAATCCGAGCTACGAGAAGGACAGCCGGGAAAACCCGCTGTCCGTAGCCGACGAGGCCCGTCTGCGCGCGGCATTGATTGACGAATACGCACCGCATGTCGGCATCGCGGATAAGAGCAACAAGTGGTGGAACCGGGCGGTTGCGCAACCGCTTGCGCATTTCGGCGAAAGCGGTCGTGATCGCGTTGCACGCGGTATCTGTTCGATCGAATTCTTTCCGTATCCCTCGCTGAGTTTCGCCTGCGCGCTTCTTCGCCTACCGTCGCAGGCCTATCAGTTCCGACTCGTGCGCGACGCGCTCGCGCGCGACGCGCTGATCGTCGTAACGCGCGGCTGGTCGTTATGGCTCGGCGCGATCCCCGAACTGCATGCCGCAGAGGGGCGCACGGTACTGCGGACAAAGAATCCGCGATCAGTGGCGATTTCGGAGGGGAATCTGGAGGAGTACGACTACAAGCGCATACTCGCTGCGCTCCAATCGGTTCCGGCGTTGCCACCGGCACACTGAACCTGTCGGCCCGTGCACACCCGCCAGCGCGCCATTACAAATCTTCGCTCGCCATCACCCGATTCCGCCCACACGACTTCGCCGCATACAGCGCGCGGTCCGCATCGCGCAGGGTGTCTTCGAACGACAGCGCGCGGTCGTGCAGCGCGATGCCGATGCTGACGGTGATGCGTATCTGGCGGCCGTTGTGCGCGGTCACGGCGGCTTCGCAATCGGCGCGGATGCGCTCGCACACGGTGCCGATGTCGATGTTCGCCGCGTCGGGCACGATCAGCACGAATTCCTCGCCGCCCCAGCGGCCGACCAGGGCCAGCGGCGGCGCCCGTGCGAGCAGGATCGCGCCGAGTGCGCGCAGCACGGCGTCGCCGGCGGCGTGGCCGAGGGAATCGTTGACGCGCTTGAAGTGGTCGACGTCGATCATCGCCACGGCGAAGCCGTGCTCGCGTGGCGCGACGGCGGCCTGTTCGTCGAGGCGTTCGAGCAGCGCGCGGCGGTTGGCGAGCCCGGTCAAGGTATCGGTGCGCGAGGCGCGCGCCAGGGCCAGGTTGAGTTCCTTGAGCTGGGTCTGAAAGCCGTCGCTGATGCGCGAGATCTTGTGCAGGCGGCGGCCGAGTTTCTGATAGTCGCGGCTCAGACGCTGGTATTCACCGCGCAGCGGATGGTCCTTCCAGGCTTCGTTGGCGAGGATGCTGTCGAGGCGCTCGTTTTCGCCGGGGTCTTCGCCATCGCGCGTCGCGAGCGTCTGCGTCGCCGGAGTACTGGCCTGGGCCGCGGCGCAGGCCGGGCAGCAGCCGCTGCTGCTGAGCACCGCGTCGGTATGGCGGACCAGATAATTTTCCACCTCATCCCAGAAGCCGCCGTCGTCGCGGACCTTCTTGCAGCGCGAGCAGATCGGAATGAAGCCGCTCAGCGTGCGCACTTCACCCAGCGCGGCGGTCAGGCGCGCGTTGGATTCGGCCAGTTCGCGGTTGGTATTGCGCAGGTCCGCCTGGTAGCGGTCCGAGATGCGGCTGATGCGCTCGAGGCGCTGGTGCAGGCGCTGCTGGTCGGCGATCAGTTCGCGGCAGAATTCGGCCAGGGCCGAGTCGCGCAGTTCCGCATCGTCGAGCAGGCGGTCCAGCCGTTGCGTCGGATCCACCGCAGTCAGCCGCTGACCGGCACGATGAAGAACGGCAAAGTCACTTCTTCCTTGAATTCCTCGATCATTTCGAGCGCGCGCTCGTTGTCGTCGGCATAGCTCCAGCGCACGGTGGCCTGGCGTCCGCGCCGATGCGCGGATTCCAGCAGGTCGAGCAGGTCCATCACGCTCTTGATGCTGCTGGTGTTGAGGTAGGACAGCGCAATCTCGGCCACGATCGGGGTGTTGCCTTCGTCGACGAAGCGCGCGACCCAGGTCAGCAGCGGGCGGAAATAGTCGAACGCGTTTTCCGGGTACGACTCGCCGGTGAGGCTGAGCACGCCACTGGCCGGATCGAAATCGACCGCCGGCGTCGACGGCGTGGCGCTCTGATGCAGTCTTTCTAGGCTCATCTCAGATCTCGATGCACAAGCTGAAATAGGCGCGTCCATCGGGCAGCGGCGTGAAGCCGTACTCCAGCGGCGCGCTGGCGCGGCGCGCCATCTCGATCAGGCCCAGGCCGGCGCCTTCGTCGGGAGCGCGCTCGCGGCGCAACTGTTCCTTGTAGGCGGTCTTGAGGCCGGCCTTGTCGAGTGCGGCCAGGCGGTCCAGGCGTGCGCCGAGGTCGGCCTTGTCGTCCTCCTCGACCACGTTGCCAGCGTAGATGCGGTAGTGCGTGTCGCGCCGCGCGATCACGACGATGCTCGCGTCGTTGTCGGTACGCCCGGCCTGGCAGCGGCGCTCGCTGTAGTTGCGCACGTTCTGCGCGGCTTCGATGTAGACCGAGAACACGTCCATCATCGCGGTCTTCTGGATCTCGGCGTTTTCGAGGTATTTCTTCACCGCCGTGCCCAGCTCTTCGATGATGCTGTGGCTGAACGACCCGGTGAAGCTGATCAGGATGCCGGCCTCGCGCAGCTGCTCTTTCAGAGCGAACAGATTCATGCAGAACTCCGTGGGTACGGGGAAGGGCGGTCCAGCGACACGCCGAGCAGGACGATGTCGTCGCGTTGCGGCAGCCCGTTGCGATAATCCTCTAGCAGTTGCTGCAGCGCGGCGTCCTGCGCCGCGAGTGGCCGGTCGGCCCCGCGCGCGAGTGCCTCGGCCAGGCGGCTGCGGCCCAGCGCGACGCCGCGTGCGCCGCCATTCTGGTCGAGGATGCCGTCGGTGAACAGGTAGTAGCGCGCCTGCGGCCGCGGCGCGATGTCCTGGTTGGTGAACGCGGTCGCGCCGCCACGGCGGTAGCCGATGCTGCGGCGCTCACCCTTGACGGTGTCGAGGCTGCCGTCCGCCTGGACGATCCACAGTGCCAGCCGCGCTGCCGCGAAGCGCAATCGGCTGCGGCCGGGCGCGACATGCAGCAGTGCGAGATCGAGCCCGTTGTCGCTGCCGCCAGCCTGGCCGCCGAGCAGCGCTTCGAGACCGCGGTGCAGGTCCTCGAGCAGCGCCGCTGGATCGTCCATGCCGCGTGTCGCGACGGCGCGGTCGAGCAGCGCCTTGGCCGCCATCGTTATGAACGCGCCGGGCACGCCGTGCCCCGTGCAGTCCCCGACCGCGAGCAGGCAGCCGTCTTCGCCGTCCGGATACAGCGCGTAGAAATCGCCGCCGACTATGTCACGTGGCAGCCACAGCACGGTGTAGTCGGCAAACAAGCGCGCCATTTCCCCGGGCTTGGGCAGCAGCGAGGACTGGATCAGCCGCGCGTACTCGATGCTGTCCATGACCTTGCGGTTGCTCGCTGCGAGCAGCGCATTGGATTCCTGCAGTAGTTGGGTGCGGCTGGCGACCTTCGCCTCGAGGTTCTGGGTGTAGTCGGCGATGGTCGCCGTCATGTGGTTGAACGACGCGGTCAGCTCGCCGATCTCGTCGGGCCGGTCGATCTTCAGCGCGGTGTCGTAGCGGCCCGCAGCGATCGCGCGCGCGTGCCCGGTCAGCCGTGCCAGGCGCGTCAGCACGAGCCGGTTCAACAGCCACGACACCAGCACGATGGTCGCGAGCAGTGCGGTCGCAAGCAGGATCAGGATGGGCCGGAACGTCGCCAGACGGGTGACCTGGAACGGATCGACGACGACGATCGTCGCCCAGCGCAGTTCCGGCAGATAGCTGATCGCGGCGAGGCGCCGGCGTCCGCCGACAGTCAGCTCGACCTGCGCCGTCGCGCTGCGGCCATCGCGCGCGAGCGCGTCGAGTTCGCGCTTCAGCGTGGTGCGTTCGGTCGCGTCCTCGACGAGGTCGAACGCGGTCCTGCGCGCGGCTTCGTCCTTGGTCGCCGCGTTGGTTTCGATCAGCTCGCTGTCGGGATGGCCCTGCAGGCGGCCCTCGTGGTCGACGAGCCAGGTTTCCACGCCTGCATCGGTCGAGCGCACGATGTCCTTGAGGAATGCCGAGAGATCCAGCCCGCTGCCGCCGACGCCGAGCTTGCGGCCGTCTTCGCCGCGCACGATCGCGTTGATCCAGATCTTCGTCACGCCCAACTGCGGGTTGTTGTCGACATGCAGGTCGAAGGTGTCGACGTTGCGCATCGTCGCGAAGTACCAGGCCAGGGTCGGGTCGGCCGGGTTCATCTGGTAGCGCAGCTCGCGGCCCGCGAACTCGTTCGCGGCGTTGTTGAAATAGTAGTTGCGGCTGGCGTCAATGATGAAGAAATAGCTCTTGTCGTCGAACAGCTTGCGGTAGCTGTCGAGTTCCGCGAGCGAGAGCTGAGTGAGTTCGGCGTCGCCCTCGCTGGCCGCCCAGCGCTTGAGCAGCGGCGAGTCGACGAGCTTCTGCGCGAGTACGAGTTCGCGCTGGATGCGCGCTAGGATGCGGCCGCGCGACTGGTTCGCGTACTGCGTCGCGTAGCCGGCGCCGAGGCTGTGGATGATGCGGTCGGCGGCGAGAAAGAAGCCGAACGCGGCGACCGCGCCGACGCCGAGAAAGATGCCGAGCACCAGCAGCAGGAAGCGGCCGCGCAGGCCGGCGAATCGTCCTATCGTCATGGCGGCATCCCTTGGTGCGGGTGTGGACGGCGAGCAGGGCCGTCGCGCGGGTGCATCACGTTCGGCACCGTCGTCCGACGGCCATGCACCCAGTGGTCAGCCGCGGTGCTAATTCTTCAGCCGGTATCCCGTGCGGAATATCCACCAGACTGCAAACAGGCATAGTACGAGGAAGCCCAGCGTCATGCCGAAGCTCAGGCCCGCGTTGACGTCGGACACGCCGAAGAAGCTCCAGCGGAAGCCGCTGACGAGGTAGACCACCGGGTTGACCAGCGCGACCTTCTGCCAGAACGGCGGCAGCATCGTGATCGAGTAGAAGCTGCCGCCGAGGAAGGTCAGCGGCGTGACGATCATCAGCGGGATCACCTGCAGCTTCTCGAAACCGTCGGCCCAGATGCCGATGATGAAGCCGAACAGGCTGAAGGTGACCGCGGTCAGCACGAGGAAGCCGATCATCCAGAACGGATGCGCGATCTCGTAGTCGACGAAGAAGCGCGCCGTGATCAGGATCAGCAGGCCCAGGATCACCGACTTGCTCGCCGCGGCGCCGACGTAGCCGAGAATGACCTCGATCCACGACACCGGTGCGGACAGCAGTTCGTAGATCGTGCCCGACCATTTAGGCAGATAGATGCCGAACGAGGCATTGGAAATGCTCTCGGTCAGCAGCGTCAGCATGATCAGGCCAGGGATGATGAAGGCGCCGTAGGCCACGCCGTCGACCGCGCCCATGCGCGAGCCGATCGCGGCGCCGAAGACGATGAAGTAGAGCGACGTCGACAGTACCGGCGAGGCGATGCTCTGCATCAGCGTACGGCCGGTGCGTGCCATTTCGAAACGGTAGATCGCGCGGATCGCATACAGGTTCATGCGCGGGTCCTTACCAGACTGACGAAGATGTCTTCGAGCGAGCTCTCGCTGGAACGAAGATCCTTGAAGTCGATGCCGTTGTCGGCGAGGCGGCGTAGCAGGCCGGCAATGCCCGTGTGCTCGCTCTGCGTATCGAATGTGTAGACCAGTTCAGTGCCGTCGGCCGACAGCTCCAGCGGCTGGTCGGCGAGTTCCGCCGGAATCGCAGCGAGCGGGCTCTGCAGCTGCAGGGTCAGCTGCTTTTTGCCGAGCTTGCGCATGAGCTGGGTCTTGTCCTCCACGAGGATGATCTCGCCCTTGCTGATCACGCCGATGCGATCGGCCATCTCTTCGGCTTCTTCGATGTAGTGCGTGGTCAGGATGATCGTGACGCCGCGCTCGCGCAGACCGCGCACCATCGCCCACATGTCGCGGCGCAGTTCGACGTCGACGCCGGCGCTCGGTTCGTCGAGGAACAGGATGGTGGGTTCATGCGACAGCGCCTTGGCGATCATGACCCGGCGCTTCATGCCGCCGGACAGCGTCATGATCTTCGCGTCGCGTTTTTCCCACAGCGACAGGTCGCGCAGGATCCGCTCGACCAGCGCCGCATCGCGCGGCTTGCCGAACAGGCCGCGGCTGAAATTCACCGTCGCCCAGACCGTCTCGAACGCGTCGGTGGACAGCTCCTGCGGCACGAGGCCGATCTTGCTGCGCGACGCGCGGTATTCCCGCGCGATGTCATGACCGTCGGCAAGCACCGTGCCGCTGGTGGGATTGACTATCCCGCAGACGATACTGATCAGCGTGGTCTTGCCGGCGCCGTTGGGGCCGAGCAGCGCGAAGATCTCGCCGCGACGGATATCGAGATTGATGTCCTTGAGCGCGGCGAAACCGGATTTGTAGGTCTTGTTGAGGTTTGCAACCGAGATGATCGATTCCACGCCGTTCCTCGCGGGGGCCAGGGGCGATGAAGCCTAATCCAAAGTGAGGCGTTCGGCACCGCGCGCGGTGCGGCAGGGGCCGGCCGCGCGCGCCGCCTTCAGAGCCGCGCGTCGACCGGTTCGCTTTCCAGTGCGAGCACGCCGAACACGCATTCGTGCACGCGGTACAGCGGTTCATGCTCGACGAAACGGTACAGCGCTTCCAGGCCCAGCGCGAATTCGCGCAACGCGAGCGACGCCTTGCCGCGCACGCTGCGGCGACGCAGGCGCTCGAGGTTCTGCGGCTCGGTGTATTCGGGTCCGTAGATGATGCGCAGGTATTCGCGGCCGCGGCACTTGATCGCCGGCTGCAGCAGGCCGCGCGTGCCACGCGCAAGACCGCTGGCCGGCTTGAGCACCATGCCTTCACCGCCGGCGGCCGTGAGCGCTTCCCACCACTGCACCGCGGCCGCGACGCTCGCTTCGTCGGACAGGTCGACGAAGCAATGCCGCGTGCGCCGGATCAGCGCGTCATCGGCGGCGGCGAGACGCTCGATCAGTGCCAGGTGCCAGCGGTGGTCGCGAGCCAGACCGACCTCGCCTTCGCAGGCGAGCACATGGAACGGCGCGATGCGCAGATCGTCGATGCCGCCGACCGGCCAGCAATACTGGCCATAGGCATCGACGAAGCGATGCGCAGCATCACGCCGCTCACGCGCGCGCGTCAGCAGTGTGTCCACATCGATGCCACGCGCTGCCGCTGCCGCGAGCGCTGCTTCCGCGGCGCCCAGGGCCGCGACGGCGGCTGCGCCGGTCGGCGCGTATTGGTTCTGTAGCAGCTCCTGCGCTTTCGCCGACCACGGCAGCAATTCCGTATCGAGCACGATCCAGTCCGTGGCCAGCGATTGCCACAGGCCGGCGTCGTGCATGGCGCGGTCCAGCCGATTCAGCAGCGCCGCTTCGAGCGCGCGATCGGCAAAGAAACGGCGGCCGCTGCGCGTATGGATCACGCCGCGGCCGTCATCGCCGATGCCGAAGCGGCGCAGCGCGACCGCTTCGTCGCGACACAGGACGATGATGGCGCGCGAACCCATGTGCTTTTCCTCGCAGACGAGTTCGGGCACACCGGCGTGGCGATACCAGGCCATCGCTTCCAGCGGACGTTCCAGCAGCAGGCCGTCGGGCGCGGCCTCGGGCGGCGCCATCGTCGGCGGCAGATAGACCAGCCAGCGCGGGTCGATCGCGAAGCGGCTCATGACTTCGAGCGCCGCGACGGCGTTCTCCTCGCGTACCGTGACGAGGCGGAATGCCCGCGTGTTGATGACACGCTTGCCGCTGACGTCGGCGAGGTCGAGCACGGTCGCTTCGCGTACGCTCTCCGCAGCGGGTTTGTCGCTCGGAAACGGACGCGTCGGTGCGTAATACACCTGCGCCGCGGGCACGTCGACGAGTTCGCGCTCCGGATAGCGCAGCGCGGTGAGACGGCCGCCGAACACGCAGCCCGTGTCGATGCAGATCGTGCGGTTGACCCACTCGGCCTCAGGCACGGGGGTGTGGCCGTAGACGACCATGGCCTTGCCGCGATAGTCGTTGGCCCAGTCGTAGCGCACGGGCAGGCCGAATTCGTCGGTCTCTCCAGTCGTTTCGCCGTACAGCGCGAATTCGCGTACTCGCGCCGAGGCGCGGCCCTGCAGCTCCTGCTTGAGTCCGGCGTGGGCGACGACGAGGTTGCCGTCGTCGAGCACGTAGTGGCTGACCAGCTTGTCGATGAACTGCGCGACCTCGCGGCGGAAACCGTCGTCCTCGGCCTCCAGTTGCTGCAGCGTCTCGGCCAAGCCGTGGGTCACGCGCACGTCGCGGCCGTCGAGCTTGCGCTGCAGCTTCACGTCGTGATTGCCGGGCACGCACAGCGCCGTGCCGTTGCCGACCATGTGCATGACCAGGCGCAGCACGCCTGGCGAATCCGGGCCGCGATCGACGAGATCGCCGACGAAGACCGCGCGGCGCCCGGCAGGCGCTGCCACGTCGGGCCGTTCGCGCGTGCCGGCGATCCGATAGCCGAGCGTGGTCAGCAGCGCGACCAGTTCCCCATGGCAGCCGTGCACGTCGCCGATGATGTCGAACGGTCCATGCTCATCGCGCCTGTCGTTCCAGACGCGCTCGCGCTGGATCTGCGCCGTTTCCACAGTGGCGACCGAGTCGAGCACGCTGACATGGCGAAAGCCTTCGCGCTGCAGCCCGCGCAGCGAGCGGTGCAATGTCCGGATCTGGCCGCGCACGACATGCGGCCCGAACTGGCGATCCGGCCGCAGGGCATTGCGCTCATGACAGACCGACTCGGGCAGATCGAACACGATCGCGGCGGGCAGCACGTGGAACTCGCGGGCGAGTTCGACCAGGCGCTTGCGGTCCTCGGCGCGGACGTGGGTAGCGTCGACCACCGTCAGCAGACCGGCGGCAAGACGCTTGCGCGCGATGAAATAGAGCACCTCGAAGGCCGCGCCGCTGGCGGCCTGGTCGTTCTCGTTGTCGCTGACCCAGCCGCGGCAGGTGTCCGAGGACAGCACTTCGGTCGGCAGGAAATGACGCTGCGCGAAGGTCGACTTGCCGCTGCCGGACGGACCGATCAGGGCGACGAGACTCAGGGCGGGAATGCGGATCTGCATGGGTGGGTCCGGGCGTGGGCGCGCGACGTTCAGGCGTCGCGGCTGAAAAGGGCCATCTGGGTCGGTGCGCCGAGATGCGCGTCCTGCGGACCGACCGGCAGCAGGCGCACGGAATAGCCGCGTCGCGTCGCAACATCGTGGGCCCAGGTCTCGAACTCGGCACGTGTCCATTCGAAACGATGGTCGGGATGGCGCATTCGGCCGGAGGGCAAGGTATCGAACAGCACGTTGTATTCGGCGTTCGGCGTCGTGACGATGACGATGCCAGGGCGCGCGAACTCGAATACACAGCGCTCGAAGGCGGCGAGGCGCGGCGGATCGAGATGCTCGATGACTTCGATCGCGCAGGCCGCATCGAAGCCGGCCAGGCGTGCATCGCGATAGGTCAGCGCGCCCTGCACGAGCTGCAGGCGTTCACGCTGCAGCGGCGCGAGCCGGTCCAGGTGCAGGCGCTCCTGCGCGATATCGAGTGCGCGCAGCGAAACGTCGACACCGAGGATGCGTTCGAACTGGCGCTCCTTGAGCAGCAACCCGAGCAGGCGGCCTTCGCCGCAGCCGAGGTCGACGACACGCCGCGCGCCGCTCTGCCGCAGTACGGCGAGCACGGCGCCCATGCGCTGTTCGTTGAGGCTCAGCGGGCGCTCGATCGCCTCCTCGGCCGCTTCGCGTGCGGTTTCGACGGCGTCCACTTCATCCTCGTCGGCGTCGAGCAGGCGTGCCAGCGTCGCACGCACCAGCGAACGCCGGTGCTTGAGGTACCGCAGTGCGATCCAGTCGCGCTGCGGATGCGCGGCGAGCCAGCTGCCCGCCTTGTCGAGCAGCTTTTCCACCTCGTCGTCACCGACGAAATAGTGCTTGTCGCCGTCGATGGCCGGCAGCAGCACGTAGAGGTGTGCAAGCAGGTCGCGCAGGCGCTGGTTGCCGCTCAGACGCAGGTGCAGATAGCAACTGTCGCCCCACTCGGGGAAACGCGTATCCAGCGGCAGGGGATCGGCGTCGACCCTGTAGCCCAGCGGCTCGAAGCAGTCGCGCACCACACGCGCACCGCCTCGAGCGCGCAGCACGGGTACCTCGACCTGCAGCGGGATCGCCTGGTCGGCCAGTTCCTGGCGCCCCTTGCTGGTGCCGGCGAGCGCCGAGCCGAAGACGCGGGCGATGGCGACGGCGAGAAACGAACTCGCGACATAGGGACGGTCATTCACATACTGGGCCAGCGGCCCTTCGCTGCCGTCGCCGCGGCCGCGCACGAGACCGATCGGGTCGATGTCGAGCAGCAGCACGGCGGTGCAGCGCGTTGCATCGGCCTGCGGGTAGAACACGCGGGCCTGGCCGAAAGCGAGATCGAATTCCTGCACGCGATCCGGGTGCTTGGCCAGCAGGTACCCCAGATCAGTGGCGGGTTCGTGGGTGGTGCTGAGGCTGAGCAGCATGGGAGTTCCTGGGTGGTGCGACGGCTTGATGATGCGGTACTGGTCACGCGCGCGACGTCGCGATTCGTGATCGGCACGACGGCCCGGCTCTCGCCGACGCCGACTGGGTCGGCGCCGCAGCGAGAGGCCAATTCAGGTCACCAGTGTGACGCGATAGCGCCGCTGCGGATCGCTGTCGTCGGGAGCGATCGTGATGTCGGCCGCACCGAAGGCGCGGATCACGGCCGCGTTGGTTTCCAGGTGCGCGTTCGGGCGGCCGGTCACGAAGCTGCCACCGCCGGCGAGCAGCAGCGGTAGCAGCAGCTGGTCGGCGAGGTGCTCGCCGACGGGTGCGCCGTGGGCGAGATAGGCGCGCAGCTCGTCGCTCGCCGCACGCGCCACGTTCTCCGCGCTGACGCCGTGTTCGCCGAGGCCGACGACGACTTCGCTGACGTGCTCGAAGCGCGCCGCCAGCACCAGCGCGTTGGCGGGTCCGGGGCCGGACGGCAAGTCGAGCCGCTGCCGTTTCGTCAGCGTCAGCCGGGCGGCGGCGGCTTCGAGTTCGCGTTCGGCGATGTGCTGCGGCAGGTTGCGCAACAGCACAGTCGCATCGATGCCGTGGGCGTTGCCGCGTTCGTGCAGTGCAAGCGGCGTCAGTGCCGCCGGCGTCACGGTGACGCGGACACGGCCACCGCCGGCGGGATAGAAGCCGTACCGTTCGACAGCCATCGACACCTGCGCGCCCATGCGCGCGAGCTGCGGCAGGAATGCATCGGCGATGAAGTCGCTCGATGGCGCCATCTGATTGTGCGTGCCGCCTTCGAGCTCGAGCGTGCTGGCCACATCCGCGCGCAGCAACGCCGGCAATACCGTCTGCAGCACGAGCATTGTGCTGCCGGCGGTGCCGATCTTGAATTCGTAGTCGCCGCCGCGGATCGCGCCGGGATGGAAATGCAGCGCCGTCGCGCCGATCTGCGCTCCGTCGGCCACGCCATTGCAGACCGCGGCCGCCGCGCGCACGCAGGCGAGGTGCTGTCGCATCAGGCCGGGCTTGCTGCGCCCGGCGCGGATATTGACGAGCCGCACGGGTCTGCCTTGCAGCATCGACAGGCTCAAGGCCGTGCGCAGGATCTGCCCACCGCCTTCGCCTTGTGCGCCGTCGAGTTCGATCGTGGATTCCGTTCGCGTCTTCATGTCGGGTTCTTCCTGCCCGGCCGCATCGGCGTCAGGCGTCGTTCGTGAGTCCTGCGGCGCGCAGGGCGCGCGTGTTCAATGAGTGCTTGTGGACGACGATGCAGCGCAGGCCATTCCACTGGAAATCAAATGGCGCTCGCTGCGGTGTTTCCGGCGCGAGCCAGCGCACGTCGAGATCGAACCATAGCCCGCCGAGTTTCGCGCGGAAACGGTTGTCGCCGATCGCGTACGTATCGGGTGGGTTGTCGAACGACCATCGGCCATGTTTCCGCGGTACCGGCTTGCGCCAGCGCAGCAGCCCGCTGCGCGGATCGACGTAGAGCCCGTACGCGGCGCGGGGGCCGAGTTGCGACCAGTGACGCGCATCGAGCAGGACCTCGCGCCGCGCTTCGTCGTAGCTGCAATTCATCGATACCAGATGCCGCGCATGCGTGAGCAGGTGCTGCCCGACCACGCTGCGCGAATCGATACCGGCGACGATTTCACTCCAGACGTTGTCCCAGGGCCGGTTGACCTGCTTGCGCAGCCAGCGCTCCAGCGGCGAAAGCAGGTCGTCGAAGTACTTGGTCCGATGCTGGCGCGGTCGATAGGCGCTGGCGTAGCTGTCTTCACCGGCCCATTCGCTCACGCGCGGCTTGTTGCCGCGGTGAGTTTTCCTGCGATGGCCGCCGCGCGGCCTTTCGATCAAAACCTCATGCATGTCCTTGCGCATGATTGCTCTCCCGCCTCAGCCCTTGACGCACACGACCTGGCGCAAGGTGTGCAAGATCTCCACGAGATCGCGCTGCGCCGCCATGACCTGGTCGATAGGCTTGTACGCGGCCGGCGACTCGTCGATGACGTCCGCGTCCTTGCGGCATTCCACATGCGCCGTTGCCTCGCGGTGCTGGCTCAGCGTGATGCGCTTCTTCGCCTCGGTGCGGCTCATCACGCGACCGGCGCCGTGCGAACAGGAGCAGAAACTCTCCTCGTTGCCGAGGCCGCGCACGATGAAGCTTTTTGCGCCCATGCTGCCGGGAATGATCCCCAGCTGGTCCTTGCGCGCGCTGACCGCACCCTTGCGCGTGATCAGCAGATCGCGGCCGAAGTGGGTTTCGCGCTGCACGTAGTTGTGATGACAGTTGATCGCCAAGCGCGTGAGCTGGAACGACGGCAGGTGCTTGCGCACTACGCCGAGTACGGTCTCCATCATCTGCTGGCGGTTTTCCGCGGCATAGTGCTGCGCCCAGTCCACCGCCTCCACGTAGTCATCGAACAGCGTGCTGCCTTCGCTGAAATAGGCCAGGTCGCGGTCGGGCAGGTTGGCGCGCTGTTTCTGCATCTCGTTGCGCGCCTTTTCAATGAAATACTGGCCGATGCGGTTGCCGGCGCCGCGCGAGCCCGAATGCAGCATGACCCAGACCTGGTCGGCTTCGTCCAGGCACAGTTCGATGAAGTGGTTGCCGCCACCGAGTGAGCCAAGCTGGCTCAGCGGCGACTTGTGCGAAATGTTCGGATGCCGCTCGACCAGATTGCGATAGCGCTGTTCCAGCGGACGCCAGCGCGTGACCGCGGAGTTCGGCGCGACGATCCAGTTGCCCTTGAGGCTGCGGCCTTCGACGGTCATGAAGCCGTGCGGCACGGCGCGTTCGATATCGCTGCGGATGGCCTGCAAGTTCTCGGGCAGCTGATCGGCGCGCAGCGTGGTCTGGTAAGCCATCATGCCGCAGCCGATGTCCACGCCCACGGCGGCCGGAATGATGGCGCCTTCGGTGGGCACCACCGAACCGACGGTCGCGCCGATGCCGAGGTGTACGTCGGGCATCACGGCGATCCAGGGTCCGACGATGGGCAGCCGGGCGAGATTGCGCAGCTGCTTGCGTGCGCCGTCGTCCAGCGGCACGCCTTCGACCCAGGCCTTGATCGGTACGGCGCCTTCGTCGTGGATGGTCTGGTGGGTGGCGGTGTTCATGGCGTTCTCTCTGATCGGTTTGGGGGGCGCTGCTGCCGACGGCGACTCTGTGTTTCATGTCGCGCAGGATGCAGTCTGCGCTGGCGTTCGCCGCAGGCATTTCTGCACCGGTGAATTGGCGAGACCCTGTTTGGCGGGCGGGGTCTCTTCGCCCGTAGTGAACTCTTCCGTGATGACGCGCCGCTGAGGGCTGTCACCTCCGACAATCGTTCGGCTCTGAATTCGGTATGCCGCACGTATTCGCTGTGGCGGCCCATCGTGAACTGTGCGGCCGCAGCGCGGATTCGCTGCGGCCATTTCCCATTGCCCTCGTAGCTCCGGAGCCAGGTCACGGTCCTTGCGACGGCGCGGTTTGCGTGTCAGCAGAGCGGTGAGCGTGCTGCGCGAAACCGTCCAGCCTCTCGCTGTCCCATCCCGGCGCCGGATTGCCTATATCAAGGGGCGTGCCAAGCTGAGATCAGTTGGGAAAAACAAATCAAATCATAGGGTTGATAATTGAGCCCGTGCGAGGCGCCGATCGGATATCAAGCCCAGGGGCTCGTGTATTATCTGTCCGGATAAATTCCTGGGCAGGAACATGCAGGCCAAGCCGCTGGTCGTGATCGGTTTCGTAGGCACGGTGCTCGATGCGGCCGAAGGCCCCGGGCGCTGGGAAAAGTGGCGGCCCAGCGTCGCGCTCGGCATGTACGACGACCTGCTCGTCTCGCGCCTGGAACTGCTGCTCGACGAGCGCAAGTTCAGCAGGCTGGCCAGCCGTCTGCGCGAGGACATTGCCCACGTCAGCCCCGAAACCGAAGTGCGTGTGCATGACTTCTTCCTGCGCGATCCCTGGGACTTCGAGCACGTGTTCGGCGCGCTGCACGAGTTCGCGCGCAGCTATCCGTTCGATACCGAGCGCGAGGACTATCTGGTGCACATATCCACCGGTACCCACGTCGCGCAGATCTGCTGGTTCCTGCTGACCGAAGCACGCTTCTTTCCGGCACGCCTGCTGCAGACTTCGCCGCCGTCCAAACAGCGCGCCGGCGTCGCCGGCAAGTACGCGATCATCGATCTCGACCTGGCGCGCTACGACAACATTGCGCAGCGCTTTGCGCGCGAAAGCGCCGACACGGCGAGTTTTCTCAAGAGCGGCATCGCCACGCGCAGCGCCGCGTTCAATCGCATGATCGAACAGATCGAGCGCGTCGCGATCCGGTCCAAGGCACCGATGCTGCTGCTTGGCCCGACCGGTGCGGGCAAGAGCATGCTCGCGCGCAACCTGTTCGAGCTCAAGCAGCGCCGGCATGCGCTCAAGGGGCGTTTCGTCGAGGTCAACTGCGCGACGCTGCGCGGCGACGGCGCCGGCAGCGCGCTATTCGGCCATGTGCGCGGTGCATTCACCGGCGCGCAGGGCGAGCGTGCCGGTCTGCTCAAGAGCGCCGATGGCGGCCTGCTGTTTCTCGACGAGATCGGTGAGCTGGGACTCGACGAGCAGGCCATGCTGCTGCGCGCGATCGAGGACAAACGCTTCCCGCCGCTCGGCGGCGATCGCGAAGTCAGCAGCGATTTCCAGCTGATCGCGGGAACCAATCGCGATCTCGCCGTCGCCGTGGCCGAAGGCCGCTTTCGCGAAGACCTGTACGCGCGCCTGAACCTGTGGACGTTCTATCTGCCGGGACTCAAGGAGCGTGCCGAGGACATCGAGCCCAATCTCGATTTCGAACTGGAGCGCTTCGCCCGCGTGCATAGCGAACGCATCACCTTCAATCGCGAGGCGCGCCAGCGCTATCTGCGCTTTGCGATGAGCGCCGACGCGACCTGGCCGGGCAATTTCCGCGACCTCGGCGCATCGGTCACGCGCATGGCCACGCTGTCGTCGCAGGGTCGCATCACGGTCGAGGTGGTCGATGAAGAAACTGCGCGCCTGAACCGCCTGTGGGGCGGCGCGCGCCGCGGCAACGCAGCGGCGAACTCCGACGCGCTGCTCGATGCGCTGGTCGGCGATGGCGTCGAGGACATCGATCGCTTCGATCGCGTGCAACTGGTCGAGGTGCTGTGCGTCTGTGCGAGCGCGCGTAGCGCGAGCGATGCGGGCCGCACCCTGTTCCAGGCCAGCCGCGAGAAGCGCACATCGAGCAACGATGCCGACCGGCTGCGCAAGTACCTCAAGCGCTTTGGCCTCGAATTCGCGCAGGTCCAGGCGGCGGCGCGGAAAACGTGAACGACTACGGCCCACGCCATTCGATGAAAAACGCAGGCCGGCGCGCGTTCCGGCAACCTCGTGTGGTCAGCGTATTGCGACCGTCTGCCGCTTCCACGCGGCGTCCTGGGCGCGGTAGAACACGCTCAGCGATGACGGATTGTCGACCTGCTTCTCGACCGCGAGCGTGGCCAGATCGATGACCTCGAAGCTGCGTTTGAAGCGGCCGTCGACCTTGGTCTCGCGCGCCGCCAGCAGCTGCGACTTGCCGGGCACCCAGCCCGCGAATTCGAGATAGCCGAGTTCGGGCGTCTCCAGGCTCGGCGGCAGCACGTCGATGCGCCAGCCGTCGGCGCCCAACTGGAATACCCACAGCTCGCGCCAGGCATCAAGCGGCTGTACCGCGAGCGCGAGCGCCGTGCCCGCCGCATTCGCGCTGGCCGAGGCAGTCCAGACCAGGCCATAGGTGCAGCGTCTTGCGAGCGCGTTCGCTGCGTCGTGCCTGGCGTCGATCAGGGCGATGCAGGTCTGGCCCGGCTCGCCCGCGCTCGTCACGACGCGCAGGCCCTTGCTCTCGGCCGGCGCCGGTTCCGCACCCCAGCGCGAGGCGCCTACCCGAACGGCGGCATCGCTGTACGCGCTCGCGTCCTCGTCGGCCAATTCCAGCTTGTTCACGGCGGCGAGTTCCTGCAATGCCAGCGCCATGGCCGGCTGCGCGTCCTCGCCGCGGCGCGCGCGCTGGAACGCGAAACTCGCCTGGACCCCGGCGCTGCGCAGGCGCAGACGGTTGCGCAGAAACTCGGGCAGCGTGTCGCGCGTAGCACGTGCAAGGACGTCGACACGCCAGCTGTCGAAGTCATGGCGTGCGGTGGGGCTCAGGTCCGGCGGTACACATTCGGGCCGCGTCAGCGCGAGCGCCGCGTGGGCGCGTTCCTCCTCGCTGGCTGGCAGCGCGAGCACGCGGCGGAATGCTTCGCCGTCGTAGCACAGCTGCATGCGGCCGTCGCGTTCGACGCTGCGCACGACCACGCCGAGACCGGCGGCGACTTCCAGGTGCGCGGCGATCACCGCGTCATCGGCCTTGGCGTGACGCGAGGAAGCGCGCCGTGCGAGCCGTTCGGCCATGCTGCCCATGGCGGCAAACGACTCGCTGCCGATGGCCTGTGCCGGCGCGGCCTTCAGGTACGCGGCCACATAGGCCAGGCCCAGTGCTTCGGCGCCCGGTGTATCGCGCAGGAAGCGCACGACGGCGAGCAGTTCCGGCGCCTGTTCCGCGGCCAGCGATACGCGACGCAACTGCGAGGCGCGCACGTAGCCGCCGCGCTCGCGGCGATGGTCGTAGACCTGCAGGTAGCCGAACCGCTCGCCGCGGATCTCCAGTGTGTCGCCTTGCCACAGCACGGCCTGCTGCTGCGCCGATTCCTTCGGCGCGGCGCGCAGCGCGACCTGATCCTGCGCGACGATCCCGGTCGCGCTGAGGTTTTCTTCGGCAACCGCGCTGCCGATGCCCGCGCAGAGCAGCAGCGCGGCGAGATGACGTTTCATTGAACGATTCCCCGGGGTTTCAGTTGGCGGATCCGGCGCCGGTGCGGTGTGCGACCGTCGTGCTGCCGATCAGGCCGTTGCCGATGAAGCCGCCGTCCGCCGGTGGCGGCGCGATGATCACGGAGACCTTGTCCGACAGCTTGTCGGCCAGGGTCTTCTGGATCAGCAGCGGATGCCGGGTTATGAGTTCGCCGTCGCGCTGCATCTGGTCGCTCTGCACCTTGCCGATGCGCTCGAGGCGGAACACCTCGGCTTCGGCGAGGCGTTCGCGCGAGTCGGCTTCGCCCGAGGCCTCGATGCGGCGCGCCTCGGCGGTCGCCTCGGCGATCTTGATGCGCGAGGCTTTCTCAGCTTCGGCTTCGAGCTGGCGCTGCTCGATCTGCTTCTGCTTGAACGGCAGCACATGGCGCATGGCCTCCTCCTGCGCCTTGGCCGCGATAATCTGTTCCGAGGCGGCGGCCTGGGCGGCCTTCTCGCGCGTGATCTTTTGCGCATCCGCGGTCAGCTCGGCTTCCTTGACCTGTTTTTCCTTGAGCTCGAGCGTGTATTTCATCTTTTCGGTCTCGAGCTCGACCGCCAGCAGGCCGTCCATGCCGGCGCGATAGTCGGCGGGCAAGTCCACATTTCCCAGCAGTACCGAATGCAGCATGATGCCATCCGCCGCGAGCGCGGACTTCAGCTCGGCTTCGAGCACGTCCTGCAGCTCCTGGCGCTTGGTCGAGAAGATCTCGCGCACGGTGTAGCGCGCGAAGACTTTGTAGATCGTGCCCTGCACGGCCGGTTCGAGACGCTCGCTGTCGATGTGCTCGGGCAGCGTGCGAGTGAGCACGTCCAGGCGCGCCGGATCCAGCGTGTAGCGGATCGCGAGTTCCACGCCCAGCGACAGTCCTTCGATCGACTGGAACGGCGCCTCGCCGTCGGCCTTCGCGCTGCGCTCGGGCCGGTACATGCGTCCGTGCAACGGATAGCGGCGCAGTTCGTGGATTCCCGGCAGCACGACGACGATGCCTTCGCCAGTCGCCGTCGTCGTGCCGGTCCAGCGATTCAGGCGCACACCGAGCTCGCCGGTGCCGACGTTCTCGGTCGGCGGATGCGTATACACGGCGTAGCCGCTGGCGAGCAGGGCCGCCAGCAAAACCATGCGACGGGTGAAAACGGCACGGACAGCCTGCGACAGCCGCGGCGACTGCTGGGACACGGAATGACTCCTCGATGGATGCAACGGTGGGATGCGCCGACCCCGCGGCGCTGGAGTGCATTGCAGCGCGTGCCTGAGGAGGCCGGGCGCGCAGGCGAAGGCGGCATGAGGGCGAGTTGTGGCGGGCCGCGGGCAGCGCAGGCGCGCTGCGCTCCAGGCACGACGCAAGCCCATCGTCGCGCGCGATGGCGGTCGCGGGTGGAAAGCGTGCTTGGCCGATTGTCGTGGCCAGATGCCGAGAGCGGACGCTGTCGAGATCGAGCGCCGGCTTGATCGAACACTGACCGGATCGAATGCTGCCTTGATCACGCGGAATATCACGTTCTGCGCATGATCCGTCGATTGAGTCAGGCGGGCCGCGGTCAGCTGCTCGCTGCGCTCTGGGCGAGTTCGCGACACAGCGCTGCGGTCGCCTCGTCGACCGGGAAGCAGCACTCGATATGCAGCTCCTCGATGGTCACGTCGCGCGGCGTGCCGAAGGTCGTGATGGTCGAGAAGAACTGCAGTTCGTGATCGTCGCGGCGCAGTACCGTGGTTAGCAGCGGCAGCGCAGCACTTTCCGGTTCGCGCCGACGCCACCGGGCGGGAACGCCCGGATAAGCCAGCACGTCGGCGAGCAGCGCCTGCGCGGTTTCATCGCTGGGGGCGGCCGCGACCGCGCTGTGCAGGTGATGGATCAGGTTGCCGGCGACGTCCTCCCAGTTGACGACCGTGGCGCGCAGGTCGTCCGGATCGAAGAACTGCCGCAGCATGTTGTCATGGCGGCTGTCGCGGCCGCCGAGCACGAAGCGGTTGACCCGCGCCGCCGCCGCGTTGGCCATGAGCACGTCCCAGCGCCGGTTCAACAGGAACGCCGGATACGGCTCCTGCTGCGCGAGGATGGCTTCGATCGCGCGGCGCACCTGAGCCAGTGCCGGCGTGGCCAGGGCTGACTCTGGATACTTCGGCGCGAAGCCCGCGGCGACGAGCAGCGCGTTGCGCTCGCGCAGCGGGACGTCGAGCACGTCGGCCAGGCGCGCGACGAGTTCGCGACTGGCCTGCGCCTTGCCGGTTTCAACGCAACTCAGATGGCGCGTGGAAATGTTCGCCTCAAGCGCGAGATCGAGCTGGCTCAACCGGCGCGTCGCGCGCCATTCGCGCAGTAGCCGGCCGAGTGCTGGAGCCGTGGGTTTCTGCAAGGTGCGGGTTTGGCGTTGCACGCGCTGGCCTGGCTATGAGCGGGTGGCCATCGTAGGCAGGTCGCAGCGGCAAGACCATGACTCCGCAGGTCATGCATTCGACGCGGGCGAGTCTGGATGCGCACCCGCGGGAATCCCGAGCGGCTGGTTCGGGGGGCGCATATGCGCTGGTGCGCATCCCCCTACGCCGCGATGATCTCGCCACTCGTTGTTTCACGGATCGTCCAGTATGGCTTCCCCTCCTCGCGACAACGAAACTCTCGGTGCCGGCGTTATCGTCATGCCCATCGTCGGGGTAGCGCTGGTCCTTGCTGTCGCCGCGACTGCGGCGGTCGTGGTGCCCCAGTTCCAGTCGATGTTCGCGGGCTTCGGCGCCGATCTGCCCGGGTCGACGCGCCTGCTGCTCGCGACCTATCGCGGCTGGGTCCTCGGTGTGGTGCCGGTCGCCGTGGTCTGGCTGTGCGTTCCGGGCCGGCGCTCGCGCGCCGTGGCCGCGCTACTGGCGGGTGCCGCCATCGCTGCGGCGCTGATGCTATTCGTCATCTGGGCCTGCTACTCGCCGATCATTGGGCTTGCCGCGCTGGCGGGATAGGCGTGGCGAGCCGCAGTCTCTCCAGCCTTCATCGCACCTGTGCAACCGCGAAGTCGTGCTCGCCATAGCGCATCCCAGCGTCTCCTTTCCGCGGCGGCAATAGCGTCGCAGCAGAACGGCGTTGCGTCGGCCAGTGCCCTGGTGAAAAGCGGCGTACATGAGCGCGCGTCCCGTCTGCGGCGGCGTGCTTTCGTGCAAGGCGGATGAGCGCTGTGTCTTGCGCTCGCGCGGTGCAATTCGGCTGACGCGCAGAAGAAGGCAAGCGTCCGCCACGATCCGGCATCGCTCCGGCGACGACGATCTCCAGCCTCGACGTCACACGCCGCCGCGACAGGCAGCGGTCGACATCACGCCAGGAGCATCGTCATGAACTTCCGTTTCGAAACCCTGCCGTGTTCGCCGAAGGCTTGCACTATGATGGTGCACTCGCCCCATCCAGCAGCAATCCATGGACCTCGCCACCCTCTGGCCTCAGCTCAGTACCGCCGCGGCGTGCCTGGATGCGCAGCAGCAGTTGCACGTGCCGAATCCGGCGCTGTGCGAGTTGCTGGGTCTGGGGGCGCGGCGGCTGGAGGGGATGACGCTCGCTTCGCTGGCGCCAGCGCGGCCGGAGCTGGTCGAGGCGTTCCGGCGGGTACTGGCTGAGCAGCGGGTCGTGCAGTTGCGTGATGTGGCGTTGGGGGACGCAAGCGGCGCGATGGTGGCGGTGGACCTGACCTTGAGCCCGCTGGGCGCGGGTGGGGCGCTGCTGGAAGTGCATGCGCTGGCGCCGTCGGGGCGGGAATCGACGGCGCAGCTGTCGGAATCGCTGCGCGGGTTTGCGCATGAGGTGAAGAACCCGCTAGCCGGTCTGCGCGGCGCGGCGCAGCTGATCGCGCGTCGCGTGGCCGACGAAGGTGTGAAGGAGCTGGCTGACCTGGTCATTGCCGAAGCGGACCGGCTGGCGCAGCTGGCCAATCGTCTGCTGCAGGGGTCGATCAGTTCGCCGTTTGCGCCGGTGAACATCCATGAGGTGCTGGAACGGGTCGCGGTGTTGCTGGCGTCGCAGGGGCAGGCTGTCGTAGTGCGCGATTTCGATCCGAGCCTGCCGCCGCTGCGGGGCGATGCGGATCGTTTGCTGCAACTATTCCTCAACATCGGGCGCAACGCGCTGGAGGCCGGCGCGGACCGCGTTGGGCTGCGCAGCCGGGCCGAGCATTCGGCGCGGATCCACGATCGCATCGTGCGGCTGGCCTTGCGCGTGGACGTGATCGACAACGGCGGCGGCGTGGCGCCGGAGCTGGCCGACACCCTGTTCCTGCCGATGGTCAGCAGTCGCCCCGACGGCAGCGGACTGGGGCTGGCGCTGTGCCGCGAGATCGCGGCCGAGCATGGCGGTGCCTTGAATTACCGCAGCCGCGGCGACGAAACCGTTTTCAGCCTGCTGCTGCCTTACGGAGAAAACCATGGCTGAGACGGCGCTGGTATGGCTGGCCGACGACGATCGCGGCGTGCGTTTCGTGCTTGCGGCGGCGCTGCGCGACGCAGGTCTCCAGGTCGCCGAGTTCGAGGACGCGGAAAGCGTGCTCGCGCAGATCGATCGACAGGTTCCGGATCTGCTGTTCACCGATGTGCGCATGGCTGGGCAGGGCGGTCTGAAGCTGCTCGAGCGTCTGCACGCGCATCACGCCCAGCTGCCGGTCATCGTGATGAGTGCCTATACCGACATCGCGACCACGGCTGCGGCGTACCGGCACGGCGCGTTCGACTATCTGCCCAAGCCGTTCGATCTCGACACGGCCGTGGCCGCGGCGCAGCGCGCGCTGGCCCAGCGTCGCACGGCGCCGGCCGCCGCGCCGGCGCGCGCGGCGCCGCAGGAAACCGGACTGATCGGTCGCTCCGCGGCGATGCGCGCGGTATTCCGCGCGTTCGGCCGCGTCGCGGCGAGTGGCCTCAATGTGCTGATCACCGGCGAGACCGGCACCGGCAAGGAACTCGTCGCGCGCGCGCTGCACACGCACAGCGCGCGCGCGTCGCGCGCCTACGTGGCGCTGAATACCGCGGCGATACCTTCGGAGCTGCTCGAGTCGGAGTTGTTCGGCCATGAGATGGGCGCGTTCACGGGCGCGACACGACGCCACGCCGGGCGCTTCGAGCAGGCCGATGGCGGCACCCTGTTCCTCGACGAGATCGGCGACATGCCGCTGCTGCTGCAGACGCGGCTGCTGCGGGTGCTGGCGGAAGGGGAGTTCTATCGGGTCGGCGGGCGCGAACTGATCCGCGCCGACGTGCGCGTGATCGCGGCGACGCACCAGGATCTGGAAGGAAAGGTCGCGCGCGGCGAGTTCCGCGCCGACCTGCTGCATCGGTTGGACGTGGTGCGCATCCACTTGCCGGGATTGCGCGAGCGGCGCGAGGACATTGCGCTGCTGGCCGAGCATTTCCTCGCGCGCGCCGCCGAGGAGCTGAAGGTGGGCGCCAAGCGCTGGTCGGCCAAGGCGCTGACGGCGCTGGAGCGGTTCGACTGGCCAGGCAACGTACGGCAGCTCGAAAATCTGTGCCGGCGTCTGGCGGTCATGGCGCCGGGCCGCGAGATTCGCGCCGAGGACGTGCCGTTCGCACAGTCGGCGACCGGCGTCGCCGGACCGTCCTGGACCGAGGGTCTGCGCCGCTGGGCCGACCAGGAACTCGCTTCCGGCCGGGGCGATCTGCACGCCAGTGCGGTGACCCAGCTCGAACGCGTGTTGTTCGAGGCGGCGCTCACGGTACACGGTGGCCACCGCCAGCATGCGGCGGAGGCGCTGGGGCTGGGGCGCAACACCTTGACGAGAAAACTCGGCAGTTCCCGAAAGCAGCCGGGCAAGGCGCCGTAGCATTGCTCGACCGCCGCCGGGTTCGGGCTCGGAACGGGCGTTCAGTCTCGTGAAGGAAAAATCAAGAGAGCGCAGGTGCCATAAGTTGTATCTGGGGTGAATTAGCGCAACTATTGCCCAACGTCGTATAGGAAAGCGTATCCAGGGGAGGTTCGGTCATGACCGGGCCTGATGCGCCGCGGAGCTGTGCGACTTCCGCCGTTGCGTAATCACTTAGACCTATGGGGATCCTCTACATGCGTTGCTTCAAGTCTGCTCTCACTCTTGCTCTTCTCGCTTCCGCGTCGACCGCTTTTGCCCAGGGCACGATCACGTCCGGCACGGCCAACTACGTGCAGACCGCATCCCATTGGGATGTGAGTCCGGAAGTCAACTTCACTGGCGTTGGTACCGGCGACCAGCTGTTCGAATCGGGCTGGTGGTTCCGCGTCCAGGGCGATACCCAGGAAACCGTGTTCCCGACCCCGACCACGACGAACTACACCGGCGCTGTCGCGACGATTGCCTGGACCGATCTCGCCGGGCGCGGACTCGGCGTTGCCAAGACCATCACTCTGACGAGCGCTGGCGCAGGCCTGGGCGAGGCCGGCACGACGATCGCGGTGACCAACAACGGCGCAGCGGCGATCACGCTGCACCTGTTCAACATGATCGATCTCGATGTCAACGGCAGTGCCGCCGGTGACAATGCGGTACTGGTGCAACCGAACAACTACATCCGTGTCAACGACGCCACCGCCGGCCAGTGCGAATACCGTGGCCCGGGCGCCGTGGCTTATCAGGTGCTGCCGTTCGCCGCTACAACCGATGTGGCCGCGCAGCTCAGCAACACGACGGTGACGGACTTCCCGAACACCGGACTGCCGTTCGGCCCCGGCGATCTCACCGCCGGTTTCCAGTGGACGCTGCAGTTGGCGCCGGGCGCGACCGGTACGGTGCAGCTGTTCGTGGCCTGCAACACGACCGCGACGCCGGTTTCGTTGCAGCGCTTCCAGGTCGACTGACCACAGGCGATTCCACGTTCCGCAGTAGTGAGGGACGGCCTTGGAGCCGTCCCTTTTTGATTGGGCCGGACCAATCATCGTAGTGCGCGCGGCTTTGGCAGAATGCCCCTTCTTGCAGCTGATCCGAGCCGCCCGTGTCCGATATCGAATCCGTTCCCATCCCCATCCAGACCGATCAAACCCGCGTCCGCGCCGCCACGCGCGAGGACATCGCATTCCTGGTCGAGGCCAATGCGGCCATGGCCTGGGAAACGGAAGAAAAGAGGCTTGACCGCGAGTTGCTGGCGCGTGGCGTCAGCGCGGTTTTCGACGAGCCGCGCCGCGGTTTCTATCTGATGGCCGAGCGCGACGAAGTGGCGGCTGGTTGCCTGCTGATCACCTACGAGTGGAGCGACTGGCGCAACGGCGACTGGTGGTGGATCCAGAGCGTCTATGTGCGTCCGGACCAGCGCCGCCATGGCGTGTTCCGCAATTTGTACCGGCACGTGGAGGCGGCGGCGCGTGCGGCCCCTCGCGTAGTCGGCTTGCGCCTGTTCGTGGAGTGGGAGAACGAACGCGCGCAGCGCACCTATGCGGCACTGGGGATGCAGCAAGAGCACTACCACATGTATCGGACAGGATTTGTCCCGTTCTGAACGGCGTGGCTGTGCGGTGTCCGGCTCGCGCGGTGTGTCTGATGGGCGGCCGAAGCGAGACCGGATTGTGCCGCCGCGCTGCCGTCAGCGGCGCGTGTTCATGACGAATTGCAGGAACTCGGCGCGCGTGCGCGCATCCTCGCGAAACTCCCCGAGCATCTGACTCGTCACCATCGACACGCCAGTCTTGTGCACGCCGCGCGTCGTCATGCACTGGTGCGCCGCTTCGATGACCACGCCGACGCCGCGCGGCTTGAGCACGTCCTCGATGCAATGCGCGATCTGCGCGGTGAGCTTTTCCTGCACCTGGAAGCGGCGCGCAAAACCCTCGACGACGCGGGCGAGCTTGGAGATGCCGACGACCTTGTTTGTCGGCAGGTAGCCCACGTGCGCACGGCCGATGATGGGTGCCATGTGATGTTCGCAGTGGGATTCGAACTCGATGTCGCGCAGCACGACGAGTTCGTCGTAGCCGGCCACTTCCTCGAAAGTACGGCGCAGGTACTCGGCCGGGTCTTCCGCATAGCCGGAGAACCAGTCGCGGTAGGCGTCGACGACGCGGCGCGGCGTGTCGAGCAGGCCTTCGCGCGTGGGATCTTCGCCGGCCCAGCGCAGCAGGGTGCGAATGGCGGCTTCGGCGTCGGCGCGCTCGACGCCGGGGGAGGAGGAATCGTCTGTCATGAACGGATCCGCAGGCGGCAACGAAGCTGCATTGTAGGGTGGACCGGCCGCGCGTAGTTCAGCGCAGGCCGCGGCTCTCGATCTCGCGCGTCAACGTGCGCATGACATTGATGACTTCGTCGCCGCTGGCTGGCTTGCCGGCGATGGCGATGCGTGCGCGAAGTGCCATCGTCAGGGCCTTGAGCGGCTGCGCATTCGCCTGCTTGTCGCCGGAAAACGCCTGCCGGCCGAGGTCCGAGTTGAATCGGTGCAGATCGAAGAAGAAGCGCTCCTGCCCGTCGGTCAGGAAGCCGAACACGGGCAAGGCCGAGGCCACTTCGCTGGTGGCCCGGTGGCAGCGCATCTCGCGCTCCTGGCACAGCCGCATGCCGGTCTCGACGAAGCGGGCGAAGGGTTCGGCCACGTTGGCGGTATCCAGATCCGCGGCGATCAGTGCCAGTTCCCGCGCATGGATGAGGGCGGGGTTCTCGCGCCAGCCTGATACGTGCTTGTCGAGCTTGACGTCGAGCTTGGAAGCCAGCGCACCACCGCTCTGCACGAGATCGACCGAGTTGTATTCCCAGTCCTGTGCCGGCGGCCGTGCATCGAAGGTGGATCCGGCGATGGTCAATTCCAGCCCGATGTAGAAAGAGGCGTCGCGCGTGCGCTCGAACCCGGCGAGGTCCAGGATGCGGAATCCTTCCACGATGCTGGCTCGCTCGTTGCTGCCGACCCCGGCGCTGTAGATCGCCGGTTCGCGCTGGCGCAGATCGTGGCAGGCCGCGAACAGGCCGAGCAGCAGCCAGTCGTCGAGGCTCAGCGCCTGTATTCCGACGTGCTGCATCAGCCGCGCGATGCGGCTGTCGAAAATTTCCAGAATGTGGTGTTCGTTGTGATAGGCATGGAAATCCGCACCCCAGCTGCCGTGGCGCAGGGCGAGCCGCGCATAGGCCAGTTCGACCGCGGCATCGGCGCGCTCGACGCGGTCGATGTCGCCGTCCGGGATGATGGGCGCCAGCGCCACGCGCCGCCGCTCCAGGGCCGCGCCCAGCCCAGGTGCCAAAGAGGCGAGCAGAGCCCGCGCCTGGGCCACGTCCGCAATGGATCGTTCGGCAGCGTCTTCGGCAAACTCGTGGGGAAACGGCAGTATCACGTGCGGCCAGGCCCTCCACCAGGCGACCGCAGTATATGTCAGCGCCATGGCAGCGCCAGCCGCCGGCGACGCGGACTCACGCGCGGCACCGGCGCCGCGCCGTCCGTGCCGGCGAGCTCAGAGCCAGCCGCGCTGCGCCAGCGAAACCGGCTTTCCTGTGCCGACCACGAAATGATCCAGTATCCGCACACCGACGAGATTGAGCGCTTCGCGCAGCTCGCCGGTGATGGCGCGGTCCGATTCGCTGGGCTCGGCCACGCCCGACGGATGGTTGTGAGCCAGTATCACGGCAGCGGCGTTATGGCGCAGACAGGCACGTACGACCTCGCGCGGGTGGACGGCGGTGCCGTCGATGGTGCCCCGGAACAATTCCTCGAAAGCGATGACACGGTGGCGGTTGTCGAGAAACACCACGGCGAAGACTTCATAGGGATAGCCAGACATGCGCGTGCGCAGAAACTCGGCTGAATCCAGCGGTGTGCGCAAGGTGTCATTGCGCTTGAGCTCCGCGGCGCCACAGCGCCGCGCAACTTCCACCACGGCCTGCAGGCGGCACGACTTGGCCGCGCCCAGGCCGCGCACGCGCGGCAGCGGCTCTGCTCGCACCAGCAGCGCGCGCAGGCCTCCGCCCTGCTTGAGCAACTGGCGGCCGAGATCGACGGCGGTCTGGCCACGACTGCCGCTGCCGAGGAAGATCGCCAGCAGCTCCGCATCGGAGAGCGTGGCGGCGCCCTGCGCCAGCAGTTTCTCGCGCGGCCGTTCTTCGATGGGCCACTGACTGATATTCATTGGCGCTCCTGCCGGGGAAATCCTGGCCCCAGCCTAGCCAAGCGGTGACGCGGTTCGCGCGCGCCCGGAGCGGGCTTTCCCGTAAGCTATCCGCGCATAAACCGGTGGGAAATTTCCGATGGTGTCGACAGGGTTGGCCGGCAGGCAGGTGCTGCTGGGCGTGACAGGAGGGATTGCCGCCTACAAGGCGGCCGAGCTGGTGCGCCGCCTTGGCGACGCCGGAGCGGTGGTACGCGTGGTCATGACCGAGGGTGCGGCACGCTTCGTCACGCCGCTGACCTTCCAGGCGCTCTCGGGCCATCCCGTGCGCCTGAGTCTGTGGGATGAAGGCGCCGAGGCCGCGATGGGCCATATTGAACTTGCGCGCTGGGCCCAGGACATCGTGGTGGCGCCGGCCAGCGCCGATTTTCTGGCCCGGCTCGCGCACGGCCTGGCCAACGACCTGTTGACGACGCTTTGCCTGGCCAGCGCAGCGCCGGTGCACGTTGCACCGGCCATGAATCAGCAGATGTGGGCCAATCCGGCGACCCAGGCCAATCTTGCGCTGCTGCGCACGCGCGGCGTCGGCATCTTCGGGCCGGCCGCGGGAGTGCAGGCTTGCGGCGACGTGGGCAGCGGGCGTTTGCTCGAACCTGACGAGCTCGTCGCCGCACTGGCGGCGTCGGGTAAGCCGGGCCGGATGAGCGGGCGTCGCGTAGTGATCAGCGCCGGCCCGACCTACGAGGACATCGATCCGGTGCGCTTTCTCGGCAACCGCAGTTCAGGCCGGATGGGTTTTGCGGTCGCAGCGGCGGCAGCGGAAGCCGGCGCCCAGGTCACCCTGGTGGCGGGGCCGGTACATCTGCCGACGCCGGCCGGCGTGCAGCGCGTCGATGTGCGTAGCGCACGCGAGATGCATGCGGCCGTGCTGGCCGAGGCCACGGCCGCCGACGTTTATGTCGCCGCTGCCGCAGTCGGCGATTTCCGCCCGCTGGAAGTGGCCGCGCACAAGATCAAGAAGCGCGGCGATGGCGGCATGACGCTTGAACTGACCCAGAATCCGGACATCCTCGCCGACGTCGGCGCGCTGCCAAAGCGGCCGCTGCTGGTCGGGTTCGCGGCCGAAACCGAGAACGTCGAGGCGTACGCGCGGGCCAAGCTCGAGCGCAAGCGTCTGGACCTGATCGCTGCGAATCAGGTCGGCGGTGGCCTGGGTTTCGAAGCCGAGGAGAATTGTCTGACGGTGATCAGCGCGCATGACATCACGCACCTGCCGACCGCGTCGAAGCGCGAGTTGGCGCGCCAACTGATCGAGATCGTGGCGCAGCGGCTGGAGCAACGCGGCGCACACGACAGTGGCGTCGTCGCATGATCGACGTCGAGTTCAAGATTCTCGACCCGCGCGTCGGTGCGACCATTCCGCTGCCGGCCTACGCGACCAGCGGATCGGCCGGGCTGGATCTGCGCGCGGCGTTGGAGCAGCCGCTGGTACTTCAACCGGGCCAGTCGGAACTCATACCGACAGGTTTTGCGATCCATCTCAAGGATCGCGGTTATTGTGCCGTGATCCTGCCGCGTTCCGGCCTGGGCCATCGGCACGGCATCGTTTTGGGCAATCTGGTCGGGTTGATCGATTCGGACTATCAGGGACCGCTGATGGTGTCGTGCTGGAACCGTTCCGGGCAGGCCTTTACCATCCTGCCGGGAGATCGTATTGCCCAGCTCGTATTCCTGCCGGTGGCACATGCTGCCTTCCGGCGGGTGGACGATTTCCAGCCGACCGGGCGTGGCGATGGCGGTTTCGGTTCTTCGGGCGTTGCCTGACCGGCGCGGGGAGTTCATCGGATGAAGAAAAAGCTGGGCGATGCCGCAAAGATGGCGGCGGGTGCGTCGGGCGACGCGCCGGCGAAGCGGCGTCTCGCGCTGCCGGCGCTGGACTGGCGGCGCCTGCTGCCTGCCGCGATGTCGACCGTGTTTGCAGCGGTGGCATTGTTCTTCGCCTGGCAGGCCACGCAGGTGTGGCGCGAACAGGCCGCGCGCGCGAACCTCACCCGACAACGCGTGGCCCAGGTGCAGGCCGTAAGCGAATCCATCGACGGGTGGCGTGCGCAAATCGCCGCGGCGTTGCAGTTGCCTGCGGTGCAACAGTCTCTGCTGGGCGGCGATCCGGCGCAGCGCGAGACAGCAGTAGCCGCATTGCGCGCTGCGCTGCCGGAGGTGGCCGAGGCGTATTTCTTCAGTCCCGAACTCGGTGAAGTGCTCGGTTCCGACCTGCGCACGTTCGGTTACGCCAAGGCGGCCCAGCTGGTCCAGGCGCAAAGCGGCTCGGCGCCGGCGCAGTCTGTCGTCATCGGCAAGAGCGGTCGCATGATCACCTTTGCCGAAACCGTACGCGTCGGCGGGAAAGCCATCGCTGTGGCATGGGTGGCGGTACCGATGCAGCCCGTATTCGATGTGTTCCTGCAAACCACCCTCAGCGACGGCGGGCTGGAGCTGCGTCAAGGCAGCGGCAATACCACCGACCTGGTGCTGATTGGTGTGGGCAGCGGCATCGTCGGCTCGGTTCCGGACTTGGGCTTGCCGGTAGCTGGCTCGGCATTCCGTGTTGCGGAACTGCAGCCGGATCTTTTCATCGTCGTTGGCGACAATCCCTGGTTGCCCCTGGTATTGGCCGTGCTCTGCGGTCTGGCCGTGTTCGTCTCGCTCTGGCTGCGTAAAGTTGGCTGGCATGCCGGCATGGCAGTATTGCGCGGCAAGCTCACCAAGAGCACGGAGGTCGAATCCAACGTAACGATGGCCGAGGTGCTGAAAAGCGAACCGCGCGCCGTGCGCGCGCCGAAAAGCGTGCCGGGGGCCCGGACGGTCGCGACGGTTGCGGCGCCCGCATCCAAGCTCTCCATCGACCGCAGCATCTTCCGTGCGTACGACATCCGCGGCGTGGTCGGCAAGACGCTCGATCGCGACATCGCGCGCCAGCTCGGACGCGCGATCGGCAGCGAAGGTGTGGAGCGCGGCCTCAGCGAAATCGTGGTCGGGCGCGACGGCCGGCTGTCGGGCCCGGACCTGACGGCCGGTCTGATTGAAGGCCTGCGCCAGGCCGGCATGAACGTGATCGACCTGGGCATGGTGCCGACGCCGCTGGTCTATTACGCGACGTACCAGCTCCGCACCGGTTCCGGTGTTTCGGTCACCGGCAGCCATAACCCGCCCGACTACAACGGCTTCAAGATCGTGCTCGGTGGCGAAACGCTGGCCGAGCAGGCGATCCAGTCACTCTACGCGCGGATTGCAGAAAACCGCTTCACGAGCGGCAGCGGCAGCCTGCAGTCGATGGATGTCGCGGCGGATTACATCGAACGTGTCACGAGCGACATCCAGATCGAACAGCGCCTGCGCGTCGTCGTGGACTGCGGTAACAGCGTGCCGGGGCTGATAGCGCCAGCCGTGCTCGAAGGCATAGGCTGCGAAGTCATGCCGCTGTACTGCGATGTGGATGGCGAGTTCCCAAATCATCATCCCGATCCGTCGGACCTCAAGAACCTGCGCGATCTGATCCTGACCGTGAAGCAGGTCGGTGCGGACCTTGGCCTGGCCTTCGACGGCGACGGCGACCGACTGGGCGTCGTGACCAAGACCGGCGAAGTGATCTTCCCGGACCGCCTGCTCATGCTGTTTGCCAAGGACGTGCTCGTGCGCAATCCCGGCGCGACGATCATTTACGACGTGAAGTGCACCGGCAAGCTGCAGCCCGAAATTCTGAAGCACGGCGGCAGCCCCGTCATGTGGAAGACCGGGCATTCGCTGATCAAAGCCAAGATGCGCGAGACGGATGCGGAACTGGCCGGCGAGATGAGCGGCCACTTCTTCTTCAAGGAGCGCTGGTACGGCTTCGACGACGGCATCTACGCGGCGGCGCGTCTGCTGGAAATCCTTGCCGGCGACGTGGAGGGACGCGAGCCGCAGCAGATCTTCGACAGTCTGCCCAAGGGCACCAGCACGCCGGAGCTCAAGGTGGAGATGGTCGAGGGCGAGCACTATCGCTTCATCGAGCGCTTCCGCGAGCGTGCGAGCTTCGAAGGCGCGCGCGTCACGACCATCGATGGTGTACGTGCCGACTGGCCCGACGGCTGGGGCCTCGTACGCGCATCCAATACCACGCCGGTCCTCGTGCTGCGTTTCGACGCCGACAACGAGCAGACCCTGCTGCGTATCCAGGACGTGTTCCGCAAGCAGCTGCTCGCGCTCGACGCCGGACTCAAGCTGCCGTTCTGATCGGCGCCATGCCGGCGCTGCGCCATGGGCGAAGACGCCGAACTGGTTGTTGGTATCGCCCGCAACGAGGTTGGTTGCCATGCTCCCGAAGAGGATGTACTGGCCTGATCCAGCGACGCGCACGCTGTGCACAAGCCGGTCGGCCGGCTGGCCTGCCGCATCGCGACTGACCAGTGCTGTCGCACCGGGCAACATGTCGCGTGCGAAGGCCTGTCAGTTTGTCGTCGTACTCGCGAGTAGATCCGTAGCACACGACACGAACCCGACGATGCGCTGCTCGACGCTGCGGCTGATTCGCCGCGTCGCGCCGGCGATACGGTCGAACTGATGGATATCCTGTGTGCATTGGTATCGGTCGGATCGGCAGGGGCGGGCGTGGCGAACACGGCGTAGCGGCCGTTGTTGCTGAGCCGGTTGGGGCTGCGGCCCAGTGAGAAATCGACGTCCCAGCCACTGGGATCCGCGAGCTGACTCCCGTTGCTGGATACGCTGACGCGCTGCGTGGGGCGCGATTGCATGTCGCAGGAACAGGTCGGTGCGTGCGTTCGTGTCGCCAGCGACGAGGTCTGGTGTCTCCGAGGCGAATAGCACGTAGCGGCCGTCGTCGGAGATCCCTGCACCAATTGCCGCCCTTACGCCGCACGAAAAGCTGATGGTCTATTCAAATCCGCTCTTGAAGATCGCATCGTCGAGGTGCGCGATGAAGATACTCGAGAACGCGCCATTGCCGTCGTCGCTGGTCAGGTCGGCGCGCGCGGAGACGAACGCAATCGAACGCCCGTCCGCCGACAGCCTGGGTTCGCGCGTCGCCGGCTTTGCTTCCGATACCTGCGTGGCCTGCGTGAACCACGTCAGTGCGCGATAGCTGCCGTCGTTGCGGTCCAGCACGAACAGCTTGTACTGGTTGGTGTCGTCGACCGCGCTGACTCCGCTGTCGGCGGAATAGCCGATGAAAGCGACAAAGCGTCCATCCAGAGACACAGTGGGATTGAGCACGGCTGCCCGTTCGTCACCGGGGATTGCTATCAGCGTCGTCGTGGCCGCGCCGCGGTTGCGCAGATAGCTCCGCGTTTCTATCCCGCCGCCGATCGAGAAATTGCTCGACAAACTCTCGAATACCGCGAGATTCGCAATCTGATCGAAGCCGCGGAAACTGGAAGAACTGTTGCCCTGCGCGCCGATTGCGCTAACGCTGATCCGCTCCGTCGTCGCCATGACGCGATCGAACACGAAGGCATCGCTCGAACCGTTGGTGTCGTTGGCCACGAGGTTTGGCGCGGCGCTCGTATAGCCGATGAAACGGCCGTCGCCGGAAACGAAAGCGTCGGCATTGAAACCCGTCGATGCGGGCGTGCCTGCACTCGAACGGCTGACCAGCACGGTGGTTCCGGCGTCCATGTCGCGCAGATAGATCTGGCAGGCATTGCCGCCTGCGGGCGGTACGAGGTTGCTCGCGCAGGAGCCGAACGCGACGTAGCGCCCGTCCGACGAAACGTGGGGTTCGAAGCTCGCTCCTTCGGCGCGGCTGCCCGTCATGCCGATGCTGACGAGTGCCATGGTCCCGAGGGTGCGGTCATAGCGGTAGACCTCACTTTGCTCGCCGCTCGCTGGCGCAGCCAGTGCGCCGCAGCTCGCGAAGACGACGTAGCGCGCGTCTGGCGTCAGTGTCGCACTTGCGCTCGCGCAGGGACTTTCCGTTCCGTTCGCGCGAAGGCTGATCCGCTCGGTCGTCGCGCCGGACCGGTCACGCACGAAAATATCGCTGACCCCATTGGTGTCGCCGGTCACGAGATTGCCGGCTTCCGACGCGAACGCGACGAGGGTACCGTCGGCGCTCGGCGAGGGTGCTGCCATGGCCTCGGCGGGGCCGTTCGCATAGGGGCCGACGGAGAACGCGCCGGCGCGGCTAAGCCGCGTCAGTAGTCCGGAGCCGATGTCGAACCGGTGGATGTGCCGGAAGCCGTTGCGCGGCGGCAGGTCGCGCGCATTGATAAAGACCTCTGAGCCGTCTCGCGCCAGCACGAGGTTGGCGTCGAGAGAAAAGCGTGCCGGCGGGACCGCGAGAGACGCCAGCGTACCGGCGGCCATATCGCGAATGAACAGCGCCGAGGGATCCGACCCGTTGAGCGGCAGGGACGCAAAAAGTATGCGACTGCCGTCTGCCGAAACGGACGGCGCGCGGTTGATGCCCAGCGGCGTGACGCCACCGACCTCGGTGCTGATCAGCGTGGTTGTGCCGCTGAGCCGGTCGAACCGATACACATCGTCACGCACGTCCGTGTCCGCGGCGCTCAGCAATGCGTTGGTAGTGAACACCGTGTAGCGACCGTCGCCACTGAGCAGGCCGATGCTGGACGGAAAATCGGGCTGAAAAAACGGCGGAACTGCCGGTGCACCGGCGTCAGTGACCGTGACCTGCTGCGTCGTGCCGGCTTGCAGGTCGCGCAGGAACAGGTCATAGGTAAGAGGGGCTCCGCCCGGCAGAACGTTGTCGGCGAAGGACGAAAACAGCACGAAGCGGCCGTCGTCGGAGATTTCCATGTTGTCCTCCGTGGCGTAGGTCGGCTGGCCGTCGAAGCTCACGGTGACGCGAATGAGGCTGCTGTCGTTCGCGTCGTAGCGGTATACCTGCCTGTGGTTGTCGGAGTTCGGGAAGTTGCCTGCCGATGTGGCGAAAACCGTGTAGCGGCCATCCGGTGTCGACGCGCCCAGGAAGACGTGCTCAGCGGCCGGAAGGCCGTCGGTGCCGCGGCTGATGAGTGTGGTAGTGCCGGCGATACGGTCGCGGCGGTATACCTGCGATTGTCCGCCGGTCGGCTCGGCGACGAGATCCGTGGCCTGGCTCTGGAAAACGACGTAGCGGCCGTCGCTGGAAATGCCGCCGCGTTGGGTGAAGATCGGGAAAGGACCCGAGGCGGCGTTCGCTTCGCTGCCGTCGCTTGCGACACTGACGCGTTCCAGCGAATCATCGCTCGCGTCGTGCACGAATATGTCAGAGACGCCATTGGTGTCGTCGCTGACCAGATTGGTGGCCGCGGAGGCGAACAGTGTGAAGCGGCCGCCGGCGGAAGTCGCCAGCGGGCCAATCGAATCGTCATTGCTGTCGATGTAGGCGGAAATCGTTGTGCGGTCAACGAGTTCGATGCCGGGAATCGCTGCCATGGCCGGCAACCCAAACGTTAGCAACAACGTTGCGGCGGATGTACGGGCAACACGCGTGCCTGGCGAGTTGGTATTCAAACTGGATTCTCCGGAATTGAATGGCGTCCATCCATGCTTAACGCGATTCCGGCGCGAACGTGATCACCACGCGGTCCAGTCGAGCGTATCTGCGTCCGACGGGGTAAGCAGCCGAAGCATGGACGCGGCGAACGCCAGCGCTGGCTCCGGTACGGCGCGAGTGCTCCGCTATTTCCGCGCCTCTTCCTGCCGCTGTTTGAGCACACGGTATTTCTCCAGGTCCGCGACGAGCTGTTTTTCCATGGCAGCGCGATCGGCGGTGCGGCGTTCGAGGAAGGCCTTCTGGTCTGTGAGTCCGGTGCGCAGCGTATCGATCTGCTTTTGCACCGGTGCCGGGACGGGCTTACCGTTGCGCTCCTGTTCGGCCGCGTGCACCAGACGTTCGGCCAGGCTCTTTTCCTGGCTCGCTATACCGACTTCGGTCGCCTGGATGTTCTGCGTGATCAGGTCGATCTGCGCCTGCAGCGACTTGCGCAGGTCTTCCTCGCTCGGATAGGCCGCGAGCATCTGGGCGTCGTTGCGCGCGGCATCGTCGGCCTTGCGCTTTTCCTCGGCGAGCTTTTCGGCGGCCGCCTTGGTGGCGGCGAGCTCGGCGGCGGTCTTGGCGCGCTCGACACGGCGAACGACGACGCCTTGCTGGTTCACGACTTCATAGCCCAGACGCGTCGCCTCCGGGGGGACCGAATCGGCGTAGTGGAGATTGCCGGCCTCGTCGCGCCATTTGTAGCGCAGGCGGACATCGTTGCCCGGTCCCGCAGCGGAAGCGCAGACGGTGGCGAGCAGCAGCGCGATCGCTGTCGTGCGTAGTACGGACTGCATCATGGGGTTCCTCTCCTCGGTGGCCAGTATAGGTCGCGTCCGCAACGCCCGGTGTGCGTCCCGCCACGGCTCAGGTCACGCCGTAGCGCTGGCGATAGTCCTGCAGGCGGGGCTGCTGCTCGGCGAGCTCGGGGCGTTCGGACGTCAGGGTCAGAAGATCGTCGAGCCGGGCAATCGCGAGGACGGGCACGCCGAACTCGGCGGTCACTTCCTGTGCTGCCGACAGCGAACCCTGTCCGCGTTCCTGACGATCCAATGCAATCAACACGCCAGCGGCCTGCGCACCCTGGTCTCGGATTATCTGCAGGGACTCCCGGATCGCCGTGCCGGCCGTGATCACGTCATCCACGATGAGTACGCGACCTTTGAGCGGAGCGCCGATCAGGTTGCCGCCTTCGCCATGGGTCTTGGCCTCCTTGCGGTTGAACGCGAACGGCAGATCGCGACCGTGGCCGGCAGCCAGCGCGATGGCTGTCGATGCGGCCAATGCGATGCCCTTGTAGGCCGGCCCGAACAGCATGTCGAAGCCGAGACCCGATTCGACGGTGGTGGCGGCATAGGCGCGGCCGAGCCGGGCGAGTGCCGCGCCGCTGTCGATCAGGCCGGCGTTGAAGAAGTAAGGGCTGGTGCGGCCGGACTTGAGGGTGAACTCGCCGAAGCGCAGCACCTGCTTGTGCAGCGCCAGGTCGAGAAAGTCGCGTTGATGCGCGCGCATGCGGGTCTCCGGGGGAAATCCCGATTGTAGGCAAGCCGGCGCGCCCAGCGGTTGCCAGCGTGCGCCGAAATGCGCTCTGCTAGCGCGTCTGCGCCCTAGCATGGGGCTCTATGGTGCCGCATCCGCATATGGCCAGCCTGAAACGTTTCTTCGCCTCGCCGTCGCGGCAGTTCTGGGTGCTGCAGTGCGCGGGCTGGCTCGGCTATTTCAGCCTGAACTATCTGGCCGCCATCGGCCACGGCAAGCCCTGGAACTACTTCTGGGTTTCGGCCGCGGCGACGGCGATCGGCTTCGGCGTCACCAGCCTGCTGAGATTGGGCTTCCGCGCGATCTGGCGGTTGTCGACCGCGCGCATGATCAGCGCGGCCTGCCTGCTGCTGGTGCTGGCCACGGCGGTGTATTCGACGACCTATGCCGAAGCGGTCTTCCGCTGGTGCTTTGAATGCCGGCCTGAAAGCCTGCTCGGCTACATCGGCTATTTCGGCTCGGCGCTCTACGTGATGCTGTCCTGGAGCGGTCTGTATTTCGGCATCAAGTTCAGCCGCGAAATCGCCCACGAGCGCGAAAGCGTGCTGCGCGCCAACGCGACCGCACATGAGGCGCAGCTCAAGATGTTGCGCTACCAGCTCAACCCGCATTTCCTGTTCAACACCTTGAACGCGATCTCGACCCTGGTGCTGGACAACCAGAACGCGACTGCCAACCGCATGGTCACGGGCCTGTCGGCATTCCTGCGCCATTCGCTCGATTCCGATCCGATGCAGCGCGTCAGCCTCGATGAGGAACTCGAAGCGCTGACCCGCTATCTCGGCATCGAGCAGCTGCGTTTCGGCGAGCGGTTGCGCATCGTCGTCGACGTGAGCGCGGAGGCACGCCGCGCGCTCGTGCCCAGCCTCGTGCTGCAGCCGCTGATCGAGAACTGCATCAAGTACGCGATAAGCCGGCGCATCGAAGGCGGCACCATCGCGGTGCGCGCTCAGGTCGTCGACGGATCCCTGCTGATCCGCGTCGAGGACGACGGTCCGGGCCTGCCCGACGGTTGTGGTGGCAACGGCAATGGTGTCGGATTGGCCAATACGCGCGAACGCCTCAAGGTTCTGTATGGCACACGACAGAGCGTCGACGTACGCGCACGCGGTGATGCTGAGGGCGGCGGCGTCGAGGTTGCCCTCAAACTGCCTTTCGAAACCCGGAGCGAAGCGTGATCCGCACCCTGATCGTCGATGATGAACCGCTGGCGCGGCGTGGACTGGAACTGCGTCTGGCCGCTCACGCGGATGTCGAGATCGTCGGCCAGGCAGGCAACGGCCGTGAAGCCGGCTTCGCCGTCGCCGCGCTCAAGCCTGATCTCATGTTTCTGGACATCCAGATGCCGGAAATGGATGGCTTCGCGCTGCTGCGTTCGCTGCCGGCCGAGTTGCTGCCACTGACGGTTTTTGTCACCGCCTATGACCAGTACGCGCTGGACGCGTTTGCGGCCTGCGCGGTCGACTACCTGCTCAAGCCGGTCGACGAGCAACGCCTCGACCAGGCCGTGCAGACAGTGCGGGAGCGTATGCGCGAGCGCGAAGCCGGCGACAACCGCGACAAGCTGCTGCGCCTGCTCGCCCGTGTGTCGGGCAAGAACGATCTGACCCTGGCCGATGCGCTGGCCCAGGAGCCGGACGAACCGGCGACGCCGCAGCGTCTGGCGATCCGCGACGGCAACCGCACCGTACGCCTGGACCCCGAAGCGATACGTTGGATCGACGCGGCCGGCGACTATCTGTGCATCCACACCGCGGCCGAGAACTTCGTCATCCGCGCGACCATGCGCGAGATGGAGCAGCGACTCGATCCGCGCCGCTTTCAGCGCATCCACCGCTCCACGATCGTCAACCTGGCCTGTGTGCGCGAACTGCGTTCCCACCTCAACGGCGAGTATTTCGTCACGCTGGAGTCGGGCCAGACCCTCAAACTGTCGCGCAGCTACAAGGACAAGGTACGTCTGCTGCACTGAGCACGGGCGCAGGTACGAATCCGACTGCATCTGCCCGCGCGACAATTTTCGGTGCCGATTGATGTGGCCGGCGCGTGGATCAAAGCCGAGCCCCGATACTCGTGATAGCCGCTGTGGCGCGCAGGCTGGCCACTGCCCGGGGCCGGTTCGCGGTATGGCGGGTCGTGCTCCGTCAGATGCGAGACGCGCGCTTCTGCTGTGGGAAAGTGTGTGTCGTTCGGCGCGCTGCAGATGCTGGTTTTGGCATCGCGGACTTCGTCGGGCGTGCCGGTCGCCATCGGCTCTGCCGGCAGGACACCTGGACCAGGGCCGGATAGGCGACTGCGAACATCCACAACACGGCCGCGCCGTAGATGGGCGGATGGTCGATCCAGGGAACATGTGTGAGCCACCGCGCCGTTGCGATACCCGATGACGAGGGGCGAGATCGCCACCGTGCCAATCCCGTGCAGCGACAGGCTATCCGCGTCCGCGCGCCGCTAGATCGGGCGGCGACGACAGGGCCATACGTGCTGCGCGACGGCAATCGGACATAGCCCAGCTCGTAGTGGCTAAGCAACAGGTCGCACGAAAGCGGAGGCGCGAAGCGCTCGTCTGCAGCGAAGCGTGCTTCGATCGTGGCATGGCTTTGCGGAAATACAGCGGCCTTGACGGCCAGCACGCCGAATTCGCCGCCTCAACCGCTATGCGCGCGAAAGGCCGCTTTGCCCTGCAGTGGCCGTTGCGCGCGAGCCGACCAGGACTTCTGTCTGCCGCGAGAACGGTCGCCTCGCGCGCAGCACGGCAACACGGAAGTTCGTCCCGGCGTGCGCGCATGGCTTTTCGTCGCAACGCACGCAACCTCTATGACCTTCGCCGCATCCCAACGGGAGTCGTTAGCGTGAACCTGATGCGCAGAAGGCAGATGTCGTCGACGTCTGCGGCGGGAGGAATCCATGAAACTGATCGAAACATCGCTGCGCAATCCGATAGCGGTCGGCGTGACCGTGCTGATGGTTTGTGTGTTCGGCCTGCTGAGCTTGCGCGAGCTACCGTTGCAGCTGTTCCCCGATATCGAGCGGCCGCAGATCTCCATCAACACGGGCTGGCGCGCCGCATCGCCGGTAGAGGTCGAATCAGAATTGCTGGAGCCGCAGGAGCAGGTGCTGCAGGGTTTGCCGGGACTGGAAGAACTCGACGGCAACGCCGGCACGGGCGGCAGCAACATCAACCTGACCTTCGCGATCGGCACGGACATGAAGAATGCCCTCGTCGAAGTGCTCGGTCGCCTTAACCGGCTGCCGCCGCTGCCGCGCGACGCGGACCGCCCGGTCGTGCAGCTCGGCGCGGATGATTCCAATCAGTCACTGACCTGGTTCTTCGTGCAGTTGCTGCCTGGCACGAAGGGTCCCATCGCCGACTACCGCGAGTTCATCGATACGACGGTGAAGCCGCGCATCGAGGCGGTGCCCGGTGTGGCCGGTGTCAACGTCAACGCGGGGCCGCCCGACGAAGTGCGCATCACGGTGGATCTGGCGAAGGCCGCGGCCATGGGCATTCCGATCACTGACATCGCCGCGCGCGCCGCGAGTGCGACCGACGTCTCGGGTGGCCAGGTCGAAGTCGGCCGGCGCCAATACACATTGCGCTTCATCGGCCGCTACACGCCCGACCAGCTTGGCGAACTCGTGCTCGCGTGGCGCGAGGGACGCCCCATCAAGCTCGGCGACGTGGCCACGATCGAGGTGCGTCCGCCGGAGCCGCGCTTTTTCGCCTACCAGAACGGCAATCCCGCGATCGGCATGCAGATCCTGCGGCAGAGCGGTGCGAACGTGCTCGGCACGCTGAACGAGGTCAAGAAAGTCGTCGCGGAATTACGCGACGGACCGCTCAAGGCGCAGGGCCTCGCGATCGAACAGTCCTTCGATTCCGGTCTGTTCATCAATCGCGCCGTGGGCCTGCTGACTGAAAACCTCATCGTCGGTGCACTGCTCGCACTCATCTGCGTCTGGTGGTTCATGCGCGACGGCCGCGCAACGCTGTTGATCGCAACCTCGATTCCGATCTGCCTGCTCGCCACCTTCGTGGTGTTGCACCTGACCGGGCGCACCCTCAACGTGATCTCGCTGGCTGGACTCGCGTTCGCGGTCGGCATGGTGGTGGAAGGCGCCATTGTCGTGTCGGGCAACATCATCCGGCTCAAGGAGTCCGGCATGACGCCGATCGAGGCTGCGCTGGCCGGCGCCAAGCAGGTCGTGCCGGCGTTGTTTGCGTCCACGGTCACGACGATCGCGGTGTTCCTGCCGGTCCTGTTCCTGCGCGACGTCGAAGGGCAGATCTTTGCCGACCTCGCGCTGACCATTTCGATCTCGGTCGCGATCTCCATCGTTGTCGCGCTGACCGTGCTGCCGGCGGCCGCTGGCGGCTGGCTCAAGGCGAAGAAGCTCACATCCGGTTTCGGTGATGGCTGGCCGGCGCTGACCGAACGCATCCTGCGTTGGACCGACACGCCTGCCAAGCAGCTGGGCTGGGTAGCCTCCCTGCTGATCGCGCCGCTGATCCTGTGCTGGGTATTCCTGCCGCGGCTGGACTACTTGCCGCCGGTCAAGCGCGCAGCGATCGACGCGGGATTCAGCTTTCCGCCCGGCATGAGCCCCGAGGTGGTCAACCGCGAAATCGCCGGCAAGATCCTCGAGCGCCTGCAGCCGTACATGACCGGCGAGAAGCAGCCGCAGCTCAAGAACTATTACCTGCTGATGTGGCCTGGCGGCGGCACGGTCGGTGCGCGCGTGATCGACGAGTCGCGCATCGGCGAGCTCGAAAAGATCGTGCGCGAAGAAGTCATCGTCGGCTTGCCCGATACCCGCGCCTTCGCTGGAGAGGGTGATCTGTTCGGCGGCTTCGGCGGCTCGGCGCGCTCGATCGCGATGCACCTGCAGAGCGACGACGCGAAGGCGCTGGAGCGCGCCGCGGAACAGGGGCGCCAACTGCTCGAGAAGACCTTTCCCGGCGCCAATGTGCAAGCGTTCCCCAACACCGATTCCGTCCAGACCGAACTGCACGCGATCCCCAACGACCGGCGTATCGCCGAAGCAGGCTGGGACCGCAGCTCGGTCGGCACCGTGGTGCGTGCGCTCGGCGATGGCGCGTGGCTCGGCGAATACTTCAACGGCGAAACGCGTGTGCCGATCATCCTGCGCGCGAGCGCCGGACAGACGCCGGAGCAACTGGCCGAAGCGCCGCTGGTCACGCCGTCCGGTCAGGTCGTCCCTTTGGGCGACCTGGTCAGCCTCGACACCACGATGGGACCGACCGTGATACGGCGCCTCGATCATCGGCGCACGATCAGCCTCAGCGTCGATCCGCCGGCCAACGTGTCGCTGGAAGACGCGCTCGCGACGTTGAATCGTGAAGTCGTGCCGAAGCTGCGTGAGGCGCTGCCGCCCGACGGCACCATTCTGATGGCCGGCAGCGCCGATCGCCTTGATCAGATCGTCGGCACGATGACGAAGAACTTTGCGCTCGCCTTGCTGGTGCTGCTTCTCATCATGGCGGCGTTGTTCAAGTCCCTGCGCGACGCGGTCATCGTGATGCTGACCGTGCCGCTGGCGCTGATAGGCGGCATGGTCGGGCTGCACGTGCTCGGGCTGTTCGCGTTTCAGCCGCTCGACCTGCTGTCGATGATCGGGTTCGTCATGATGATCGGCGTGATCGTTAACCACGCCATCCTGCTCGTGGACCTGACGCGCGAGGCGCAGAACAACGGCCACACCCTCGATGACGCGATCCGCATGGGGCTCAACCAGCGCCTGCGCGCGATTGTCGCCTCGACCATGACCGGCGCGCTCGGTGCGCTACCGATGGCGGTGAACCCCGGACCGGGCAGCGTCATCTACCGCGGGCTTGCGGCGGTCAATGTCGGTGGCGTCGTCGTCGCCCTCGTGTTCTCGCTGCTGCTGATGCCCAGCCTCATGCGCTTGAGCCAGTGGCGCCGCCAGCCCAAGGACGCAACGGAAAGTCATGCGGTGGCGCGCGACTCCGGTTATCCGCGCGCGGCCTGAAGCAATGTTGTACGGGAGAAGATCGATGAAAGTATTTCCGCTGTGCCTGCTGCTGACCGTGATGGTCGCCGCGCCGACGACGCTGACCACGGCGGCGGAGACGCCGCCCGCCGCACGGGCTGCCGCCGTGTCCGTGGCCGAAGCAACTTCCATGAAGCTCGCACCCACGCGCTGGGTACCGGGCAGTGTGGTCAGTCGCGACGACGCGCGCATCGCTGGCGTGGCCGCTGGCCGTGTGATCGAGATCGCGGAAGTCGGCAGCGTGGTGAAGAAAGGCGAGCGTCTGGCCAAGCTCGACGACGTGTCGCTGCGTCTGCGCCTGGAACAGGCCCGCGCCACCGCCGGCCGCGCCAAGGCGCAACGCGATCTCGCGCAGACGCAGATGTCGCGGCTGGACAAACTCGCGCCGGGCAACGCCGTCGCACAGACCCAGCTCGACGAAGCCCGCGCGACTCTTGAAGGCGCGATCCAGGAGCTTGCACGCACTGACGCGGAACGTCGCGGCATCGAGCATGACATCGCGGAAACCGACATCCGCGCGCCGTTCAGTGGCGTGGTCAGCGAACGCTTCGTGCAGCGCGGCGAATACCTGCAGACGGGCGCTGCGGTCGCGCACCTCGTCGACACCGGCCGGCTCGAGGCTCGCGTGCAGGCACCGCTCGCGCTCGCGCCGCAAGTCAAGGCCGGACAGGAAATCCAGGTGCGCCTGCATGGTGCGATCCAGCCGGTGACGGTGCGCGCGGTCGTGCCGGTCGGCGACGAGCGTTCGCGTCAGTTCGAACTGCGCGTGTCGCTGCCGGAGGACTTTGCGCTCGTGGGCACCGCAGTCGAAGTCGCGCTGCCCGAGGGTGCCGGCGCCACCGCGCTGACCGTGCCACGCGACGCGCTGGTGCTGCGCGAGGCACATACCTACGTGGTGCGGGTCAAAGCCGACAACACGGCCGAGCAGGTCGAGGTGCGCGCGGGTGCTGCGCGCGACACGCTGGTCGAGGTGACGGGCGAGCTGAGCGCTGGCGACAAGGTCGTGGTGCGCGGAGCGGAGCGCCTGAGTCCTGGCCAGGCGGTGCGCGTCGTCGAAGGTTAAGCGTTGGCGCCGCGCCGCTTGGCGCGACCCGCGTGCGCCGCTACATTGCCCACTTCGCCCGTGCGGAGTGAGCAATGCGCATCGTCAGTTTCAACGCCAACGGCATCCGGTCGGCGGCGACCAAAGGGTTCTACGACTGGCTGGGCCAGCACAAGGCCGACATTGTCTGCCTGCAGGAAACCAAGGCCCAGGAGCACCAGCTGACCGACGCGCTGTTCCGGCCGAAAGGGTTCCACAGCTACTACCGCGACGCGACCAGCAAGAAAGGCTATAGCGGCGTGGCGATCTATTCGCGCCAGGAGCCCGACGAAGTGCGTACCACGCTGGGCTGGAGCGATTTCGACGAGGAAGGCCGCTATATCGAGGCGCGCTACGGCAACTTGAGCGTGGTGTCGATGTATTTTCCCTCCGGCTCTTCGGGCGACGAACGCCAAGCGTTCAAGTTCAAGTGCATCGACTGGATCACGCCTGTGTTCGACGCATGGCTCGCGAGCGGCCGCGATTATGTCATTTGTGGCGATTGGAACATCGTCCACACGCGCAAGGACATCCGCAACTGGTCGTCCAATCAGAAGACCTCGGGCTGCTTGCCCGAGGAACGCGCGTGGCTCGACAGGCTTTTCCTGGAACGCGGCTGGGTCGACAGCTACCGCTGCCTCAAGCCTGATGCCGAGGACTACACCTGGTGGTCCAACCGCGGTCAGGCGCGGGCCAACAACGTGGGATGGCGCATCGACTACCAGGTCATCACGCCGTCGCTGAAGGCACGGCTCAAGAGCTGCGAGATCCTGCGCGATCCGCGCTTCTCCGACCACGCGCCGTATACCGTGGACTACGCTGCGGACGCTTCGTGAACGTCGCCGCAGCCGCCGTGCCCGAGTCGGCGCTGCGACGTTTCCGCCGGGCCTTCGCGCAGCCATCGGCATGGACGATGTGCCTGTTCGGCTTCGGCTCGGGGCTGCCGTTTCTGCTGCTCGGCGTCACTCTGGGCTATTGGTTTCGCGAACAGGGCATGAGCCTGGGCAACATCGGGCTCGTGAGCTGGATCTCTTTGCTCTACGTGCTGAAGTTCGTCTGGGCGCCATTGCTCGACCGATGGTCGCCGCCGATGCTGGCGCGTCTCGGCCGACGCCGCGGATGGTTGCTCCTGGCCCAGTTGGGCGTCGCCGCCGGCCTTGTGGCGATGGCATTGATAGGACCCGACGGCAATCTGGTGCTGTTTCTGGTCGCGTTGACACTAACTACATTCTCGGGAGCCACCCAGGATTGCGTCGTCGACGCCTACCGTATCGAGATCGCGCCGAAAGAAGACCAGGGCGCGTTGATCTCGACGTACTCGCTGGGCTATCGGATCGGGCTGGTGCTGGCCGGTGCTGGTGCATTGTATTCGGCCGACCTGATCGACTGGCCGGCGACCTATCTGATCCTGGCCGGGCTGATGTTGTTGCCGGCGCTCATGACCCTGTATTCGCCGGAACCGTCGGCGATGGCCGAAGTGCGGTTCGATGCAGCTGCCGTGCCGCCGACGAACATGCGCGGGCGCGGTGCGGTTACGGCGATGCGTGTCGCACTGACTGAATACTTCCGCCCCATCATCGAGTTCTTCCGCCGCAACGGTATCGAACTGGCATTGACGCTGCTGCTGTTCGTGGGGCTGTACAAGCTTCCTGACCAGATCATCGGCGTCATGGCCGGCCCGTTCTACCTGGACCTGGGATTCACCAAGAGCCAGATCGCGACGGTATCGAAGGTCTACGGCGTCTGGCTTGGCTTTGCCGGCGCGCTGCTCGGAGGTATCGGCGTCACGATTCTCGGCGTTCGCCGTTCGCTGCTGATCGCCGCACTCGGCGTGGCGCTGTCGAACCTGGCCTTCCTGCTGATGGCTGCCTATCCCGGCCAGAACTGGAGCTTCATCGCGGCGATCTCTGCGGACAATTTCTGCCAGGGCTTCGCCGGCAGTGTGCTCGTGGCGTTCATGTCCGGTCTCGCGGACGTACGCTTCAGCGCGACCCAATACGCGTTGCTCGCGTCGTTGTCCAACATGCCGGGTAAGCTGCTCGGGGGAGTTTCTGGGTTCTTCGTCGAGGCATTCGGCTACGAAACGTTCTTCGCGCTGAGCGCCGCGTCCATCATTCCGACGCTGTGGTTGTACTGGCGGCTGCGACCTCACATGGAGCCGCCGCCGCGGGCAGGCTGAAATTGACGGCGCTTGCTGCGACAATCCGCCGGACAGGGGCCGAATCCGACAACGAAACGGCGGGGAAGCAGTGCCAGACATTCTTGTACGCCATATTGACGACGTCCTGGCCGATCGCATCAAGGACATCGCGCGCGAGCACCAGTGGTCGATCAACGAGGCAATTCTGTTTGCGCTGCGTCGTGGCGCAGGCTTGGTGACGGATGACACGCGACGCGAGCTGCATGACATCGCGATGCTGTCGGGTACTTGGGAATCTACCGAAGCCGCGGCCTTTCGCGCTGCGGTCGAGGCCTTCGAGCGAGTCGCCGGCAAACCGCTGTTCAGTGACGATCCGCTGACGAATCAAGCGCCGAAGTAGATTGCTCCGAGCACACGCGGCCCGCGCGCGCCCGTGACGTCCGCGCGATTGCCCGGCAAACCCAGCAGGCGCTGCCGCGCGAGCCAAGCGAATGCCATGGCTTCCACATAGTCCGGATCGATACCGCAGCTGGCCGTGCTGCTGACGCGTAGCGGCGTCAGTGCCTCGGCCAGCGCTCGCATCAGGCTGCCGTTGTGTACGCCGCCGCCGCAGACGAGGACCTGCTGGGCCTCAGGCGCATCGCGACGGATCGCAGCGGCGACGCTGCGTGCCGACAGGGCGAGTAACGTCGCCTGCACATCGACCGCAACGACCTTGCGTTCGCCGAGTTGCCGCTTGAGCCAGTCCAGATTGAACACCTCGCGGCCGCTGCTCTTGGGGCCGGACTGGTGGAAATAGGGCTCGTCGAGCATCTGCTCGAGCAGACTTTCGTCGATGCAGCCCTGGGCCGCCCATTCGCCGCCGACGTCGCATCCCACACCGCGCTGCTGCAGTGACCAGCCGTCCATGAGGCAGTTGGCCGGACCGGTATCAAAGCCAGTCAGAGGCGCTGTCGGATCGCGTGGCAGCACGGTGATGTTGGCAATGCCGCCAAGATTGAGCACGACGCGATTCTGTTCGGGATCGCTGAGCAGGGCCGCATGCAGGCCCGGCACCAAGGGCGCCGCCTGTCCACCCGCGGCGATATCGCGGCGGCGGAAGTCGCCGACCGTCGTGATCCCGGTCCGTTCGGCAATGACATTCGGATCGCCGAGCTGCAGCGTATATGGCGCAGCAAGCATGGGTTTGTGCCGCACCGTCTGGCCATGCGAGCCAAGCGCGTGAATGGCGTCAGGCGGAATCTGCTCGCGTTCCAGCAGCGCCTGTGCGGCATCGGCGAACGCATGACCGAGTTCGGTGTCAAGCGAGCCGAGTTCGTCGAGGTTGATCTCGGCTCTCTCCCGCGCCAGCGCCAAGACGCGCGGGCGCAGCGCTGGCGGATACGGTGCCGCGAGTCCCGCGACCAGGCGCGGTTGCGGGTCAAATGACACCAGTGCGACATCGATGGCGTCGGCGCTGGTGCCAGAAATCAGACCGAGAAAAAGCTCGGACCCTTGCCGGGCCACCGGTTCAGCGCGCCAGCGCCAGACGCGGATCCTCGTAGCGCTTGAGCTGCGCGAGCATCGGCTGGGTCAGTTGCTTGAACTTGGCCAGCTCCGTAGCGGGCAGTGGCTCGGGCTTGGGCAAGGTCACGCTCAGTGGATCGCGATGCTGGCCATTGAGCCGGAATTCATAGTGTAGATGTGGGCCAGTGGCGAGGCCGGTAGAGCCGACGTAGCCGATCAACTGTCCCTGGCGCACGCGCTGGCCGGCGGAAAGTCCCGCAGCAAACCGCGACATGTGGCCATACACCGTACTGTACTGGCCACCGTGCTGCAGAATCACCACGTTGCCGAAGCCATTCTTGACCCCGCGGAATTCGACCTTTGCATCGCCGGCCGCGTAGATCGGCGTACCGGTCGGGGCGGCGTAGTCCACGCCCTTGTGCGCGCGCATCCTGCCAAGAACCGGATGCATACGGCCGGCGCTGAAACGCGAGGAGATGCGCGTGAATTCGACCGGCGTGCGCAGGAATGAAGTCTTCAGCGGCCGGCCGTCCTCGCTATAGAACGAAACCGTACCGTCGGCGTCTTCAAACCGGAATGCGGTGAATCGCCGGCCGCCGTTGATGAAGGTTGCTCCGATGATGTCGCCATCGCGCAGGCGCTCGCCTTCGCGATAGACGTCGTTGTAAATCGCCGTGAAGCTGTCGCCTACACGCAGATCCTGCGCGAAGTCGATGTCGTAACCGAAAGCCTGGGCCAGCTTCAGCGTCATCGAGTCCGTCATGCCCGCCGCATCGCCGGCTTCGAACAGCGAGCTCTTGATGACGCCGTGGGCGACATGGACGCGACGCTCCAGTGCGCGCTCGGCAATTTCGCTCGTGACGCCGCCCGCATCGACGCGCAGCACGACGCGAGTATGGTCGTCACGATCGAAGCGAAGCGCCGTCAGGCGGCCTTCGGTCGATTTGCGGATCGCGAATTCGTCGCCGGGATGGATTCGGCGAAACGCGCCGTTGTCGACATTCGCGTCGACCAGACGCTGCAGCTCGGTAGGCGAAAGGCCCTGCTCGTGGAAGATGTCGGCCAAGGACTGGCCCGCGCGCACGATGACAACCTTCCACTCGGCACTTTCCATGCCCGGAACCATACCGGCGGCAGCCAGATCGGCGAGGGCGCGATCTCCGGCCGCGGTCTGGTCTGCGCTCAATGCGGGCAGCGCGAGCAATAGCGTAGTTACGCTGGGCGCTTCGTCGCGGCGCATGGCATTGGCCCAGGTCGGCATGACCATGCCGACGATGACGGTCAGTGCAACTGCGACGCTGGCGAGTACCCAGTGTTCGCGTCGCCAGGAAATGGGCGACACCGACACGTTCTGCGCCAGCGCCCAATTCTTGCACTTCGAATAAAATTGGAAATGTTTGCGAAGTGCGCGGCGGCGCAGAGCCAGGCGGCGGCTCGTGCGGTGGCTGGAACGATGTGCGGGTGGGGTTTCGGTCACGGTCGCATTCCGATCAAACGACCCGTACCATAGCCAACCGATTCAAACCCCGTCAACGCCAGTATTGGCGCGGGTTTGCGCAGGGTTGCCTGGTTAACGAATAATTAACTGCACACCCCCCCTTCGAAACAACCTGCAGACGCCTGGACCGCCTTACGTCCGTGAGCGCGCGCGGGCGCACACAGCAGTCAAGCGGAGAACGTCGGCATGAGCCAGTTGCAGGAAGCCCTTGACCTCATTGGTCGCGGGACGGAAGAAATCATCAAGCGCGAAGATCTGGAAGCGCGTCTGAAACTGGGTCGGCCGCTGCGCATCAAGGCTGGTTTCGATCCCACCGCGCCGGATCTGCACCTTGGCCACACCGTATTGCTGAACAAGATGCGCCAATTTCAGGAGCTGGGACACCAGGTCATTTTTCTGATCGGCGACTTCACCGGCATGATCGGCGATCCGACCGGCAAGAACGCCACGCGCAAACCGCTGAGTCGGTCCGACATCGAGGCCAATGCCAAGACCTATGCCGATCAGGTATACAAAGTGCTCGATCGCGAGAAGACTGAAATTCGCTTCAATTCTGAATGGTTCGGCCAGATGTCGGCGGCTGACATGATCAAGCTCGCCGCCAAGCACACTGTCGCGCGAATGCTCGAACGCGACGATTTCCAGAAGCGCTACCGCGGTGAGCAGGCGATAGCGATTCACGAATTCCTCTATCCGCTGGTGCAAGGTTACGACTCGGTGGCGCTGAAGGCCGACGTCGAGCTCGGTGGCACCGACCAGAAATTCAACCTCCTGGTCGGCCGCCAACTTCAGGAGGAGGCGGGGCAGGCTGCGCAGATCGTAGTGACGCTGCCCTTGCTGGAAGGGACGGACGGCGTCAACAAAATGTCCAAGTCGCTCGGTAACTACATCGGCATCAACGAGTCACCGAACGAGATCTTCGGCAAGATCATGCGGCTGTCCGACGAACTCATGTGGCGCTACCTCGAACTGCTTTCGTTCGCGAAGTCGCTGGCCGACATCAAAGACATGCGGGAAGCGGTCGCTACGGGAAGCGTGAACCCTCGCGACTACAAGATGCAGCTTGCCGTTGAGCTCGTGGCACGGTTCCACGGTGTGGCAGCCAGCGACGCAGCGGTAAGGCACTGGAACGAGGTGGTTCAGGGCGGCGGAGTGCCCGCCGATCTCGCCTTGCAAGAGATAGCTGTGCCGGGCGAAGGCATGCGCATATCCGCGCTTCTCAAGGCGGCGGGATTGGCGGCGAGCAATTCGGAGGCCTCGCGCAAGGTCAACGAACGTGCAGTGCGCGTCGACGGAAGCGTCGTGGAAGACGTCTCGCGTGTATTTGAGGTGGGCGCGGAACATTTGCTTCAGCTCGGCAAGCGTGGCTTCGCGCGGGTTCGACTGATCCCGGGCTGATTTCTTGTGAGCGGGGGGCTTGCGGAATCGAAAACCGATGTTAGGATTCGCGCCCCTTCGCTGAGACGGACGTTGAGGAGAGGGGGCGAGTTGTGCGGG
>NZ_JAVTWC010000100.1:0-38056 GCF_032229445.1 Tahibacter sp. | reverse complement strand
AGAGGCCTGGGTGCAGGTGCGGGATGTGACGACTGCGGGCAGCAGCGTGCAGAAGCTGGACGCTGTGGTGTGCGATGCGCAGGGCCGGGTCTGTGTACGGTTGAGCGGTCTGGTGCTGCGCCGGCTGGAGCCGGTGGTGCCGGCACGGACACTGCTGCTGGCGCGGCGCTGGCAGGTGCAGGCGTTGGCTGGGGATGCGGGCGGCAGCGCGCTCGGGTTGCATTGGGTAATGGTGGACAAGGTGTATGCCGGGTTCGTGGCGACGCTGTCGCAGCGGTATCCGCAGGTGCGCTGGAGCGTGCTGGCAGAGGCATCGTGCAGCGAGGCGCGCGTGGGTGTGTGGGGCGAGCAGGTGCTGTTGCAGCTGCAGCAGGTATTGCGCGGCAATCCGCGTCAGGCCCTGCTGCAGGTGCTGATAGCGCCGGATGGCCAATCGTCGTTCGCGCTGAGCGGGTTGTTGAAAAGTGCGCAGCGCGAGAACCCACAGTTCGTCGGTCAGGTGATCGGACTGCCGGCGGCGGCGGATGAAGCGGCGCTGTGCAAGGCGCTGGAAGAGAACCGCGTTGCGGGAGCCTGGAGCGCTGCGGAGATCCGCTATGAATCGGGCGAGCGGCAGGTGTGTGCGCTGGAGGAACTGCCGGCGGCCAGGGACGCTGCGGTGTCGATGCCGTGGAAAGCCGATGGGGTGTATCTGGTGACGGGAGGCGGCGGTGGTCTTGGGCTGTTGCTGGCCCAGGAGATCGCAGAGCGAGCGTCAGGCGCCCGGGTCGTGCTGGTGGGTCGAAGCGCGCTGGGCGCGCAGCGGGAGGAGAAGCTGGCGAGTTGGCGCCGCGAAGGTCGCTGTATCGAATACCGCGACGTGGATGTGAGCCAGGCCGATGCGGTGCAGGCGTGCGTGAGAGGGGTAGTCGCCGAGCACGGTCGTCTGGACGGTGTGGTGCATGCGGCTGGCGTGTTGCGGGACAGTTTCGTGCTGAAGAAGACGGCAGAGGACTTGCAGGCGGTGCTGGCGCCGAAGGTGTGGGGGGTTGTGAATCTGGATCGGGCGGTTGCCGGTCTGGATCTGGACTGTTTCGTGGTGTTTTCGTCGATGTCGGGCCAGGTCGGGAATGTGGGGCAGGCGGATTACGCGTTGGCCAATGCGTATCTGGATGGGTATGCGCAGGATCGTCAGGGGCGGGTGGATCGGGGGGAGGCGTCGGGTCGAACGCTGTCGGTGAGCTGGCCGCTGTGGCGTTGGGGTGGGATGCAGGCGGACGAGGCAACGTTGGCGTGGATGGCGCGCGAGGGCATGGAAGCGTTGGAGAGCGAGGCGGGATTTGAGGCGCTGTATGCGGCCTGGAGCAGTGGGGAATCGCACGTTGGTGTGCTGGTGGGGCGCGGCCTTCCGTTGACGGGGGCGTGGAGTGGGACGCAAGCGCAGTGGAGTGATGCCGGGCTGGATGAGGAAGCGCGGGTCGATGCGAAAGGGGAAGACACCGAGGCGTTGCGTGAGCGAGCCGAGCGGTATCTGACGCGCCGTTTGGCGGCGACGCTGAAGCTGTCGCCGGATCGGATAGCGCCGGACGAGGGATTGGAGCGGTACGGGATCGACTCGATCCTGGCGTTGAAGCTGGTGGCCGAGCTGGAGACGGTATTTGGTGCGTTGCCCAAGACGCTGCTGTTCGAGTACCAGAGTGTCGCTACCTTGTCGGGCTATTTTCTGGAGCGGCACCGGGAGACGCTGGTGGCGCAGTTGCGGCCACGCGTGCGTGCGGCCGTCGCGGCTGAAGCGGCGCCGTTGTCGACAGTGGCGCACTTATCCGCAGTGCCTTTGTCTGCTGAGCCCCGGGCTCGGCAGCGCGACGGCCGGCCGGTACGGCGGCGCGCGGTGTCGTCAGCGTCGTTCAGTGAAGCCCGGTCGACGTCGCCGCAGACGGAGAATCTTGCGATCGCGATCGTGGGGCAGAGCGGGCGCTATCCACAGGCGCGGACGGTGGAGGAGTACTGGACGAACCTGAGCCAGGGCAAGGACTGTGTGACGGAGATTCCGCAAGAACGCTGGGATCACCGCCAGTACTTCGATCCGCAGAAGGGTCAGGCGGGCAAGAGTTACAGCAAGTGGGGTGGATTCATCGATGGTGTGGATGAATTCGATCCGCTGTTTTTCAACATTGCGCCGCGGGAAGCGGAGTTCATGGATCCGCAGGAGCGGCTGTTTCTGCAGAGTGCGTACGCGACGCTGGAAGATGCCGGGTATACCCGGGAACGTCTGCGGGGTGGTCAGGCGCACGGTGCACGCGTGGGCGTGTTCGTCGGCGTGATGTACGAGGAATACCAGCTGTACGGTGCGCAGGCGCAGGCGTTGGGTGCGGGATTTGCGCTGGGCGGCAATGCGTCGTCGATCGCCAACCGGGTGTCGTATTGCCTGAATTTGCAGGGGCCTAGCCTGGCAGTGGACACGATGTGCTCCAGTTCGCTGACGGCATTGCACCTGGCCTGCCAGAGCTTGCGCAACGGGGAATGCGAGGCGGCGCTGGCCGGTGGTGTGAACGTATCGATACATCCGAACAAGTATCTGATTCTGTCGCAGGGGCAGTTTGCATCGAGCACGGGCCGGTGCGAGAGCTTCGGGCAAGGCGGTGACGGTTACGTGCCCGGAGAAGGTGTCGGGGCGGTGCTGCTCAAGCCGCTGGAGGACGCGATCAAGGCGGGTGACCGGATCTATGCGGTGATCCGCGGCACGAGCATCAATCACGGCGGCAAGACGAACGGCTACACGGTACCGAACCCGCAGGCGCAGACGCAGCTGGTATCAGAAGCACTGCGGCAGGCGGGAGTGGATGCGCGCACGATCAGCTATGTGGAGGCCCATGGTACCGGGACGTCGTTGGGTGATCCCATCGAGATTGCGGGGCTGACACAGGCCTATACGGCGCACACGAGCGATCGGCAGTACTGCGCGATCGGATCGGCGAAGTCGAACATCGGTCATCTGGAGAGTGCGGCGGGGATTGCGGCACTGACGAAGGTGCTGCTGCAGATGCAGCACGGACAACTGGTGCCGTCGCTGCACTGCGAAGAGCTGAACCCGAACATCGATTTTGAGCAGACACCGTTCCGGGTACAGCGCACGCTGCAGGCCTGGGAGCGGCCACAGCTGGAGGTGGACGGCAGGTTGCAGGAGTACCCGCGTCGCGCCGGAATTTCCTCGTTTGGAGCGGGTGGATCGAATGCCCACCTGATTGTCGAGGAGTACGTGGCGCCGGCAGAGCCGCACCGTGTGGATTTCACGGCGCAGCAGCCTGCGCTGATCGTGGTGTCGGCACGGACCGAAGAACGGCTGATCGAACGGCTACAGCAACTGCTGGCGCATACGACGACGCTGGATGAGGTATCGCTGGCAGGTCTGGCGTATACGCTGCAGACGGGGCGCGAGGCGATGGATCATCGGCTCGGCCTGCTGGTGGTGACACTGGCAGAGCTGCGCGAGAAGCTGCAACGGTACCTGGCCGGTGATACCGACATCGACGAGTGCTATCGCGGTGAAACCCGGAAGAATCGCGAAGCGCTGGCAGGGCTCAACAATGATCCGGATGCTGACAGCCTGGTGGATCGATGGTTTGAGAAGGGTAAGCACGGAAAGGTGCTTGAACTTTGGACCAGAGGCCTAAGCCTGGACTGGTCACGCTTCTACGGAGAGCGGTCAAGCTACTGCAAGTCCATCCCAAAACGTCTCGGGCTGCCCACCTACCCGTTCGCACGCGACAAATACTGGTTCGCGCCCACTGTGGTCGATGGCAAGGCGATCCAGGCGGGCTCGCATATCGAATCACCGGCAAAGGCTGTTGCCGGCGCTGCAGAAAGCAAGATGTTTGAAAGGGATGCAATTCGGGCGGTGCTCAGAAGGGTGACGAATGACCAAGTTAGTACCTTGTTGGGTTCCGCCGAAGTCACTGCTCTAGTGTTTGATCAGGAATAGAGTTGTCTTAACTCCATAATTCGCACAAAGGTTGCTCTGTAAAGGGGGGTCTGGAATGGAAAAATCAAATGCTCTGGCGGTAGGCGATGTCCATAAATTTTGGCGCAGTATTTTCGCGATCAACAGTGGGCAGGGAATCGAGAGCGACGAGGCGAAGCGTGAGTGCAAAGAAGCCATCAGGTTACTGTACGACTTCGGCATCAAAGGCCTTCACGACGGCATGGTCTGGAACTGGGGCTGCAGCGACGAAGAGGTGGATGCCCGCATCAGGGCGGTAATTCCCTTATATGACAGCGTTGCCAGCGATGGTTTTTCCGAACAGCTCTACTGCTTCGCGCTGCATTCGATCGGAATAGGCGACCTGTCGGACAAGCGGCTGCTCGACGTGGGGTGCGGCTTTGGCGCGGGATTGGACTTTTCTTCCAGGGTTTTCGGCTTCCGCAGCGCCGCAGGCTTGGACCTTTGTCAAGGCGCGATCGATCGTGCCAATGCGCGCCTATCCAGGCCGGGAATTGCCTTCGTTTGCGGTGACGCTGAGGAGTTGCCATTCGGCGACGGCGAGATGGATATCGTAATCAACGTGGAAAGCTCGCATACCTATCCTGACCTTGCGCAATTTCTCAAGGAGGTCACACGCGTACTCCGGCCTGGTGGATATTTTTCTCATCTCGATCTGTTTACCGATGAAAGATATAGCCAGTTTTCCCAGCTCAAGACCGATGTCGGTCTGGAATGGCTTGCGGAAACGGACGTAACCGACCGTGTGAAGCGAGCGATCCATGCGCGCATGCGCCCGGACAGCTTCCTGCGAAAGCAACTTGCGAAACAGCAGCTCGGAGGGCCGCTAATGCGGCTATTGTCTGGGTCGCTGGTGCTCGCCAACTATGGTGCTGACTTCGCTGGTCATCAGTACACCAGATCGGAGCGCTTCATGCAGGGTCTATTTGTGCGCTTGCTGAAGCGCTCAGGCAAATTGGCGCCGGTGAGATTCACTCGCTATCTCCACCATCTGGCGCGGAAAGCCTAGGAAGCCACTGGATACGGCGGAATCTGGATGGCGCTCTTGAATGTGCTTGAGTCAAGAGGCTCCGGCGGAAAACCCTGACGAATTTCCGCGTCGTCCAGAGGCTGCCCAACAGACCAGCATCATCTGCGCCAGGAGCCAGGCAATGGCCTTTGAGTCAAATATCGACACCGCACCCATCAGAACTACCCCGCTTGGGCTGCCGTTACTCGCCTACATCCGCAAGGATCCGTTGGGTGCGGCCAGTCACCTCCATGGTCATTTCGGTGATGTTGCGCGTCTGCGCATTCTTTTTCGCCGTATCTACTACTTCTTCAGGCCGGAAGCCGCCCGCGAGATTCTGGTCGACCATCAGGCGGATTTTGCGCGGGAAGCCCGACTGCTCAACATCTTCAAGTCTTTCCAGGGCTCCAATGTGCTGACGTCTGAAGGCGAGGACTGGGAGCGTCAACGGCGCATCCTGGCGCCCGGTTTTTCGCCAAAGCGGATCCCTGGTTTCATGGGTCTGATGAGCGCAGCGATACACGACAGCGTTGGAGAAGAACTTCCTTCCGAGGTAGGAAGCAGTGCGGTAGTTGACGTCGATTTCCTGACGACACGTATCACCATGGACGTAATCCTACGCACTCTGTTCTCTCACGCGACAACGCAAGCCGAGGCGAGCAGAGTTTCCAGCGCAATTCGTGCGCTGACCCGGCAGAGCATGCGCGAGGTGTTCTGGGCTTTCGTTCCGCCCAGATGGCTACCTTATCCGGGACGCGCAGCAAAGCTGAGGCACTTGCAGGTCGTCAATACCCTCATAGCAACGCACGTCAAGGCACGCGCTCGTGCTTCGCAGGGCACCGACATCGCCAGCCACGACGTGCTCGGCATGATGCTGGCGGCTCGCGATGACAACCCCACGACGGGTGGCGCGACCCTCACGTCCCAGGAAATCCATGACAACTGTTTTCTGCTCTTCAGCGCGGGTTTCGACACCGCATCTTCCGCGCTGACCTGGTGGATTGGTCTGATGGCGACGCATTCCCAGGTCGCTGACCAGGTGCGTAGCGAAGTGGATGGCGCAAGTGCCAGCGCGCCTGCGACGGAAAGCATCGCGCGCCTGCCCCTTCTGAACGCAACCATCAAGGAGGCCATGCGCCTATACCCACCATCCACTGCGCTGATTACCCGCGTTGCGATTCGCGACGTTGTGATTGGCGATGTCCCTGTTTCAAAGGGCACACTGGTCGTGGTGCCGATCTGGCACTTGCATCACGACCCGCGATCCTTCGCGGAGCCGAACGATTTTCGTCCCGATCGCTTCATGCCTGGAGCTCCGGACATCCCTCGCAGCGCCTATTTGCCCTTCGGCGCGGGGCCGCATTTCTGCCTCGGCCAGTATTTCGCCAGCGTGGAAATGGCATTGGTTGCTGCGCACATCGTGCAGAACTTCGACTTGTGCCTGGAAGCGGGTGCCGTACTCCCCGAGGCCACCGTGGATATTGCATTGAAACCGAAGACGACCTTGCGCGTGCAGTTCACGCGGCGGCGGAAAGCCCCGGCGCCACCATCCTGCCAATGACAGACGCGCATCAGGCGCTGCCCCTCAGCAGCCCATCCAGGCGCGATCCCGAAGACCATTCCGGCGGGGACGACACCGCGTAAGGTCATCGCCTAAACTTGCAACCCCACTCGCAACCGGTCAGCCGCTCTGGACTCTCAGATACCGGAATGGCGGTTTTCCATCGGCGGAATGTCAAAGTAATGATCAGTTTCATTGAGTATCTGTTGAAGCAAGTCAAGAGCAATGCCATCTCCGAGACGGAAGCTCTCGATCTTCTCCAACAGCTTTCGGGAGTCGGGCGGGCTGAATCGGATCGGCTGCATCCGCTGTTGCACCGGAGTTCGTCCACGTCGCGTGCATTGCGTTTTTCCTCCGTGCTCAGCGCGGAAAACGAGCTGATGGCGGGCCACGTTGTCAACGGCGATCCTGTTCTGCCCGGCGTTGCGTATCTGGAGATGGTTCGTGCGGCCTGGTCACGACTGGACGGACGAAACGTCGATGGGGCCGCTCCGACGATCGTACTGAAGAACGTTGTCTGGACGCGACCGCTTGTTCTGGCAAGTCCGCGCGAGGTGTGCGTTGAGCTGTCCGTGCAGGCAGACGGTGTTGCCGATTTCAGCGTATATGCGATCAACGAGGCTGCAGCGAACCGAACGACTCTGCCCGTGTACGCGCAAGGCACTGTTTTCCGCGAAAATGCCGCCGTGCGGGCGGGTATGCACGACATCTCCGGCTTGCGTAGCCAGTGTGACAGCGTCGTCTGCGTCGATGACTGCTACGCGGCCTTCGAATCGATGGGGCTCGTCTATCGCCCGGTTTACCGGTCCCTCGAAAGCGTCGAAGTGGGGATCGACCGCGCGGGGCAGCGTTTTGTGCTGGCGCGTCTGCGGCTGTTGCAGCAGGGGAGTTCGGATTGCGAACAGTATTTCCTGCACCCCGGTTTCCTGGACAGTGCGCTGCAAGCCTGCATGGGGTTCTCGCTATCGGAGCTGCGAGTGCTCGCAGGCAACCGCAGCGCGATCGATCCTGCGGTACCGTTTGCGCTCGAAATGGCCGAGGTGTTCGAGCCTACGGGCGCTTCTGGTTGGGCCTATGTGCGGCTCATGTCGCCTGCGGGCGGTGACGCTGGCGAGAATGCGCTACGAAAGTTCGACATTGACGTCTGCGGCGACGACGGCCGAGTACTGGTGCGGCTGGCAGGCCTCGCGGTTCGGACCTTGCCAGAGCGCGGCCGCACACGGCTTGAACCTGTCGGTTCAGATTCTTCGGAACAGGCGGCATATCCGGTTCACTTGCTGGTTCCACGATGGGAACGCGAGTTGCCATCTAGCGATGCTGTGCCGTTCCCTGGCGCTACAGGCGGTCATTGGGTGTTCCTGGACGAGTCGTACCGGGGGTCACTCTCGCAGTTGGCGCGACAGCTTCCGGCGATTACATGGGAGGTGTTGCCGAGGCGGCCCAGGCGCAGCGTTGCCGCCGACCACTTTCTGATCGATGCCGAGCATATGTTCAGCCGGGTGCGATCGATACTGGCCGCCCAGCCGAGCGATCCGGTTTTCCTGCAGGTCGTACTGGACACGCGCTACGGCGAAGTCACGACCGCGTTGAGTGCGTTGTTGCTTACCGCTCGCCAGGAGCATCGGAACTTTGCGGGTCAGATAGTTGGTATCGACGGCCGCGCAACGGCTGCCGAACTGACTCGGATGGCCCTCGGGACGGGCGCGGGGTCGGTTGGCGATGACGAAATCCGCTACGTCAAGGGCATTCGCGAGGTGCGACGTCTGCGCCGGCTGCAACCATCGCTTGCGCATGGTCGCGGCGGGCTGTGGAAGGAGGATGGGGTATATCTGATCACCGGCGGTGCCGGCGCGCTGGGACTGATCATTGCCAAGGAAATCACCCGTCGGGTGAGGCGAGCAAAAGTCATTCTGGCAGGCCGTTCGCGCCTTGACGACGGCAGGCTGGCGGCGATTGCCGCGCTGCAGAGTGATGGCGTGCAGATTGAGTACCGCATCCTTGACGTGACCGATAGATCGGCCGTGGATGCCGGCGTTGCCGAAATCATTGAAGACTACGGTCGCCTCAGCGGGATCATGCACACCGCGGGAGTCGTCAGCGACAGCTTCATCCTGAAGAAGGACCCCGCGGATTTCCGCGCCGTCCTGGCACCCAAGGTGACCGGAACGCTTCATCTGGACCGTGCGACGAAAGATCTCGACCTCGATTTCTTCATACTTTACTCGTCGATGGCGGGCGCGGTCGGGAACGTTGGCCAGGCCGACTATGCGTCGGCCAACGCATTCCTGGACCGGTTCGCCCGCTTTCGAAACACGTTGACAGAACGAGGTGAACGTCGAGGAGCCGCACTCTCGATCAATTGGCCGCTCTGGAGCGATGGCGGCATGAGACTGCCCGCCAGCCTGCTCGAACAGCTTCGCGCGCAAGGCGTCTACGAGCTGAGCAGCGAGCAGGGCATTGCCGCACTGTACGCCGCTTGGCGCAGCTGTGAGCCGCAGGTCGTTGTGGTGGCGGCTGATGCCGCCTATCGCGTTGTGGATACGGCCAACGCGCGCATTGCGAGCCCGGATCAAGGTGGCCCGGTCGCCGGGGCGGGCGATCGTAGCGAGCTTAAGCGCAATATCGAACGTGCCCTGATCGAGGCCATCGCGCTACAGCTAAAGGTGAGAGTTGAGGAGATCGATCCCGAATCTGAGTTCAGCGAATTCGGATTCGACTCGATAAGTCTGACCGCGTTCAGCGGCGGGCTCAAAGGCTCTTTTCAGCTGGATATCAGCCCGACGATCTTCTTCGAATATGCGACGGTACGCGCGTTCGCAACCTACCTGCTGAATGCTCACGGATCGCAGATGGCGCAAGTGTTCGCTTCCGCCACGCGTTCGGTCAGGGCAGCCCCTGCTGAGGCTATGCCGCGCAGCGCGCCGACGATGGCGCAACTGCCACGACTGCGCGAGCCCGAGTCCCCCAGCCAGGACCATGTGTCCACGGACGGGTCGGCGGACGATCGCGAGCGCATCCCGGTGGCGATCATCGGCATGAGCGGCTGTTTTCCAGCGGCCGCGGATCTCGATGCATTCTGGGAAAATTTGGAATCTGGAAAAGACTGCATATCGGAGATTCCGCCGGATCGCTGGGACTGGCGCGCCATTTTCGGAGATCCCCGCGTCGAGGCGAACAGGACCAACGCCAAGTGGGGCGGATTCATCGACGGCGTGGCGGATTTCGATGCGCTGTTCTTCGGTATTTCACCGAAGGAAGCCGCGCTGATGGACCCGCAGCAGCGACTGCTGATGACGCATGCGTGGAAAGCGATCGAGGACGCCGGCTACGCCTCGCGCAGTTTGGCCGGAACGAAGACGGGGGTATTCATCGGCACGGGCAGCAGCGGTTACAGCAAGCTGGTTGCGGATGCCGGGGTTCCGATCGAAGGTTACAGCGCGACCGGCGCCGCGCCATCGATGGGCCCGAATCGGCTCAGTTATCTTCTCGATCTGCACGGTCCAAGCGAGCCTGTTGAAACGGCGTGCTCAAGTTCGCTGGTGGCGATACACCGTGCGCTACGCGCGATGCAGGCTGGCGACTGCGACATGGCGATCGTCGGCGGCGTCAACACGATCGTCGTGCCATGGGGACATATCAGTTTCAGCCGGGCCGGAATGCTGAGCGAGGACGGACGATGCCGGACGTTCTCCGGTCAGGCCAATGGTTATGTGCGCGGAGAGGGCGTCGGCATCCTGATGCTGAAGAAGTTGACCGAGGCCGAGCGTGATCGGGACAACATACAAGCGGTGATCCTCGGCAGCGCGGAGAATCACGGTGGCCGGGCACAGTCGCTCACCTCCCCGAATCCGAGGGCTCAGGCTGAGCTGATCCGGGCAGCCCATCGCGATGCCGGCATTGATCCGCGAACGGTTACCTACATCGAAGCGCACGGCACCGGAACGCCGCTCGGTGATCCTATCGAGATCAATGGTCTGAAGAGCGCCTTCGCACCCGAGGCCGCGACGGGTTCCGCTCATGACCTGGCCAACGTCCACCGCTGCGCGGTCGGATCGGTGAAATCCAACATAGGACACCTGGAGCTTGCCGCAGGCATTGCTGGCGTGATCAAAGTGGTCCTGCAGATCAAGCATCGAACATTGGCTAAAACATTGCATTGTGAGCAATTGAATCCACTGCTCGAGCTGCGCGATAGCCCATTCTTCATCGTCCAGCACGCCCAAGCCTGGAATGCTCAGCACGACGCGGCCGGGAACACGTTGCCGCTCCGGGCGGGCATCAGTTCGTTCGGTTTCGGCGGCGTGAATGCCCACGTGATTGTCGAGGAGTACCCGATTCGCCGCACGCTGCATGGAGCTGTCGCAGGCCCGGCGCTGATGCTGCTGTCGGCCAAGACCGAGGCAGGCCTGCGGGAGCGCGCCTGCCAGCTCCTGGATCACGTTCGCACACTTGGCGACGACCGTGGTCGGACACTCTTCGACATGGCGTATACGCTGCAGGTCGGCCGCGACGCCATGAAGTTCCGGCTGGCGCTGATCGTCACGTCGGTGGCGGAACTTGAGGAGAAGCTGGCGCAGCACCTGACAGGGGCTCCCGACGTGCCGGGGTGCTTCCAGGGCATCGCGAAGCGCGGACTGGAACTGATGGACGATGCGCCGCTCGTCGGTTACGGCACGGAGTTGCTGCGAGAAGCGGCCGCCAACGGCGCGTTTGCGGAAGTTCTTACGCAATGGGTAGAGGGCACTCCGATCGACTGGCAGGTGCTCTATGAAACTGGATCAGCGTACTCGGCGATGGCTCCGGGGCGCATCAGCATGCCGACCTATCCGTTCGCGAAAGCACGTTGCTGGATAGCGCCTCAGGATTTGCGATCGGAAGCAGAGCCTGTTTCCGCTCCAATCACGCATCCTGGCGCTCGCGCTGAACACCTCAGTCATCGCAATGTTGATGAGCTTGCCGGCGACGCAGTCGACGGCGCCGGTCGAATGGCGCCGACGAGGTATCCACCGCACCCGGAGCAGGTTCGTGCGCTCGAAGACGAGCTGTGTGCGAGCCTGAGCGACGCGCTGATGCTGGACAGCGATGCGATCGACCGCGACCTCGCGTTCAGGGAACTGGGCCTCGATTCGATTACCGGAGTGGCATGGATTCAGGCGCTGAACGAACGATTCGAGTCCAGCGTCGACGTGGCCCGTCTTTACGACTATCCGAATATCCGGGCGCTAGCCGGATATCTCAGCGGGACGGTTGTCGGCCAGTACGTTCCCTCCCCTTCGGTCACCACGAACGTGGCGCTTGCAGCCGCGGGCGGTGGCGCGTGTGCCACCACGCCAGCCGCGGCGGAACTGACGGCGAATGCCCTGACGTTCATCCCATCCTGGCAGCAAGCTGTTCCGGAATGGGTTGACAGTTGGCCCGTAAGCAACAGTGCGGTGCTGATGATCGGAGGCTCAGCGCAGCAGCAGCGCGCATGGTCCGCCGCGTTTCCGCAAATGACCGTGGTGACCGTCGATGCAGCCGACAGCGCGGAATCAATTGCTGATCAACTGTCGAGCATAGGCCGAATTGACCACGTTCTATGGGTGGCGCCGTACGAGAGCGGGCAAACCGCTGACGCCGAAAGCCTGGTCCTCGCGCAGGCTTCGGGGGTGGTATCGCTGTTCCGCGTAGTGAAGGGATTGCTCGCAGCTGCCTACGCTGATGTGCATTTGGGCTTGACTCTCGTCACCCGGCAGAGCCAGCTCGTGCGTGCCGACGAATACGTTGACCCGGCGCATGCAAGCGTGCATGGATTCGCCGGTTCGCTGGCCAAGGAATACCGGCACTGGAAGATCCGCCTGATCGATCTGCCGAGCGATTGCGCCATGCGCCGGGCAAACCTGTGCATCCGGGATGTGCTTCGTCTTCCCGCAGATCCGGAGGGCAACGCGTGGGCTTTGCGTGAAGCTGCCTGGTACAGACCGTGCCTCGCGCCTTGCAGACTTCCGGCGCCTGGCAAACCCGTGTTTCGTCGCGGTGGCGTATATGTACTCGTAGGCGGTGCGGGCGGGCTCGGCGAAGTGTTCAGCGAGCATCTGATCGCCACTTATCAGGCCAACGTCGTCTGGATAGGTCGGCGCGCGCTGGACGCCGCCATACAGTCCAAGATCGATCGCCTGTCCAGGCTTGGCCCGGCGCCGACGTATCTGAGCGCGGATGCATCCGACCTGGCATCGTTGCGCCGTACCTGCGTGCAGATCGAAGCGGCTCATGGCCCCATCCACGGTGTCGTTCATGCCGCGATCGTGCTGGCGGACAAGAGCGTCGCCCAGATGGACGAGCCGACCTTTGTAAACACGCTGGCAGCGAAAGTGGATGTCTGTGTGCGGCTGGCGCAGGTATTCGCGCAGCGGAAGCTGGACTTCGTGCTGTTGTTTTCGTCGTTTCAAAGCATTTCACCGCAGACGGGCCAAAGCAACTATGCAGCCGGCTGCGCATTCAAGGACGCGTTTGCGCAGAGACTGGCGCAGGACTGTCAGTGCCCTGTGAAGGTCGTGAACTGGGGTTACTGGGGAAGCGTCGGTATCGTCGCGTCGCCCGCATACCGGTCGAGAATGGCCCAGCAGGGCATAGGGTCGATCGAACCGGCAGAAGGTGTTGCGGTGGTCGAGCAGCTGTTGGATAGCGCCGTCAGCCGGCTGGCCGTACTCAAGATTAGCGATGTCGGCGTGCTGCGCCGTCTTGCCGGGCAGTCAGGCGTGGTCACGCAGCTCGAAAGGTCGCTGGCTTCCGTCACGCCGCAGCTCGCGCCTGATGGGGTAGGCATCGCATTGCCTGACGAATCCGCAATCCATCAGGGCGACATGCTGGACGATCTTCGGCGCCTGTCCTGCCGCCTGTTGTTGGGTCAACTGCAATCACTGAACCCGTTCGATGGCGGCAGCGCGGATCTGAACGCGTGGCAGGTACAGGCGGGTATCCTGCCGGCGTACGCGCGCTGGCTACAGGAGAGCGTGCGCATCCTCGGCGAGCAAGGATTCCTCGTGATCGACCGGTTGGTTGCGCCGGCCAGCGAAGCCGGTGAACGTACCGCGCTATGGGCCGACTGGGATCGGAATACCGAAGCCTGCAGCGAGGTCAAAGGACTACGCGCGCAGGTTCGCGCCCTGGACGCGACGTTGCGCGCGTTGCCCCAGATTCTCACGGGCGCGTCGTTGGCGACGGAAGTCCTGTTCCCCAACTCCTCGATGGCGCTGCTTGAGGGAGTCTACGGCGACAACGTCGTTGCCGATTACTTCAATGACAGCATTGCAGAAGTTGCCGAAGCGTTCATGCGCGCGCAACTGAAGCAGAATCCGCAAGGGCGCTTTCGTATTCTCGAGATAGGCGCCGGCACGGGTGCAACCAGCGACGCGGTTCTGCAGCGCATCCGGCCGCTGGCCAGGCATATCGAAAGCTATTGCTACACGGATGTCTCGAAGGCGTTTCTGGCGCGGGCGCGGCGGGCCTATGCGAGCGAGATGCCCTACGTGTCGTATGAGCTGCTGGATATCGATCGGGATCTGTCGACGCAGGGATTCGAAGCCGGCTCGTACGATCTGGTGATTGCGGCGAACGTGCTGCACGCGACCCGTAATGTGCGTGCAAGCCTGCACAATGCCAAAACGGCTCTGAAGCGCAATGGCACGCTGTTGCTGGGCGAACTGAGCGGCCACAGCCTGTTCTCCCATCTGACCTTCGGTCTGCTCGACGGCTGGTGGGCCTACGATGATGCCGAACTGCGAATTCCGGGCACGCCGGCATTGTTGCCGGAGACCTGGAACAGACTCCTGGCGGAACAAGGCTTCGGCGCCATTTCGTTCCCCGCCAGTGCCGGCCATGGCCTTGGCCAGCAGGTGATCGTCGCCGAGAGCGACGGGCTGATCGTACAGCGGATCGACGCGCCTTCTTCGACACGCGGTACCCACAACCATGCGGCGCGTCCCTGCGAAGCGCAATGCCACGATTCGCATTTGCCGCCGCTGCAGCGACAGGTGGCGAATGAATCGGCGATTGCCGTCATCGGTGTCTCAGGCGCATTCCCGAAGTCCAGGACGTTGCGCGATTACTGGGACAACATTGCTCGCGGTGCCGACTGCATTTCGGAGATCCCGGCCTCCCGATGGGCCGTGGATGAGTATTACTCCAGCGATGCCGGCGCCGAAGCCAAGACATACAACCGTTGGCTCGGCTGCCTGGAAGGGGCGGAGGAGTTTGACCCGCTGTTCTTCGGCATCACACCGGCCGAAGCCGAGTGGATGGACCCTCAGCAGCGAATCTTCCTGCAGCACTCGTGGGCCTGTATCGAGGATGCCGGCATCGATCCGTTGAACCTCTCCGGCAGCGCCTGCGGCGTTTTTGCAGGCTGCGCGACAGGCGACTACGGACGCAGCGGCGAGCATGCCGATGCGCTTTCGGCGAAGGGCCTGATCGGCGCCTCGTCCGCGATTCTGAGCGGCCGGGTTGCCTATCACTTGAATCTCAAAGGTCCATGCATTTCCGTGGACACTGCGTGTTCGTCCTCGCTCGTGGCCATTGCCATGGCCTGCGACAGCCTCGTTCTAGGACGCAGCGACATCACTCTTGCGGGCGGCGTCGGGGTGCTCGCGGGGCCGGCTTTCCACATCATGGCGAGCAAGGCCGGAATGCTGTCTCCCAGCGGTCGATGCCATACGTTCGATGCGCGCGCCGACGGTTTCGTGCCGGCGGAAGGTGTCGGAGTGGTGCTGCTCAAGCGGCTGTCCGACGCAGTTCGGGACGAGAATCCGATTCATGCGGTTATCCGCGCGTGGGGCATCAACCAGGATGGGCGAACCAACGGCATCACCGCGCCTAGCGTAGGGTCCCAGGCCGCGCTGCACCGGCGCGTCTACGAGCAGTTCGGAATCGATCCCGCAACGATCTCGCTCGTGGAGGCCCACGGTACGGGCACGCCGCTGGGTGATCCGATCGAGGTCGAGGCGCTCAACAGTGCATTCGGCGCGTATACCAACGAACGTGCGTTCTGTGCCCTGGGTTCGGTCAAGAGCAATATCGGACACACGCTGGCAGCTGCCGGTGTTGCCGGTGTCATCAAAGTGCTGCTGGCGCTACGTCACCGGGCATTACCACCTACAGCGCCATTCCAGTCGTTGAACGCGCGCGTCGCGCTGACTGACAGTCCGTTCTATTTGAACGCGTCCTTGCGCGAGTGGCGGTGCGGATCGGCCGGTACGCGCCGCGCCGCCGTGAGCGCGTTCGGATTCAGCGGAACGAACGCGCATATCGTGATCGAGGAAGCCGCCCAGCCTGGCGCGAAACGTGATCACGACGGTAGCGATCTGTTGTTTGTCCTCTCGGCGAAGGATTCGACCAGTCTTCGGGCGCAGGCGGACCAGTTCCTCAGCTACGTGAACTCATTGAAAAATGATGCCGCTCTTGCTGATGCCGCTTATACGCTGCAGATTGGCCGTAGTGCCATGCAACACCGGCTCGCGTTCATAGCGAGCGACCGCAGCGAGGTGACCGGCGCGTTGTCGGGGTTCCTCGACGGCGCAAAGACGAGCAGCGTGTTGGTCGGCCAAGTGAAACCGAGCGGCGATACGGCTGACATTCTCGATGGAGATGACGACGGCAGGCAGCTCCTGCAGACCTGGATTGCAAAGCGCAAGCTGCGCAAGCTCGCGCAGGCATGGCTGCGGGGCGCAACGATCGACTGGGCAGCGTTGAACATCGGCAAGCCCGTGCGAACGACCCGCATTCCGAGCTATGCCTTCAGGCGTGAACGGTACTGGCTCGACGTGCCAGCGCCAGCCACGTCCGACCGCGACGACGCCGCGCCTGCGCTCCACGTCCTCGGACGTACGCTCGTCGCCGCGCCGATCGACAGCGGTGGGCAGCGGCGCGGCGATAGCGCGTTTCAGGAAAGATGGGTACTGGTCTCGCCCGAATTGGCAGACCAGACGGCTCAGCCGGAAATGCAGAAACTTGGCGCCAATCTGCACCTCCTGCACGCCGCGAACGAAATCGCCGGACATGTCGAGGCGCTTGCCGCGCAGGTTTTCATACTGATCCAGACAATCCTGTCGGGCCGCCCGAGCGGCAAAGTATTACTGCAGATTGTCGTCGCGAATGATGCGTCCGATTGCTCGTGCGCCATGGCAGTTGCCGGGCTGCTGCGCGTCGCGTCATTGGAGAACCCGGCGTTTACCGGCCAGATCGTTGAAGTCGAAACCGGGTCATCCGCAGCGGACCTGTGCAGAGTTCTCGAGGACGAGGCTGCAAGCTCGCGCTCGGTCGACGTGGAAGTGAAATACGTCGGTAGCGAGCGGCACGTTCTCCGGCTATTCCGAATGGTTGCCCCCAGCGGCGCACCAGCAGCGCATCGGTCGCACTGGAAGTGTGGCGGTGTATACCTTATTTCCGGAGGCGCCGGCGGAATCGGACTGTTGCTGTCGCGCGAGATCCTGTCGAAGACCGAACGCGCGACGCTGGTCCTCATGGGGCGAGCACCGTTGAGCGGCGAAAGGCGGCGAGTGATTGACGCGTTGCGCGGCGAACATACGAATGCGACGGTCGAGTACGTCGATGCGGACGTGACCAGCAGACCGGCGGTCGACGCCTGCATTGTCGGCGTGCTGCAGCGGCACGGCAGGCTGGACGGCGTCATCCACGCCGCAGGCATCACTCGCGACAATTTCCTGATCAACAAGCCGGCAGACGAGTTTTCCGCTGTAATGGCCGTCAAGATTGCCGGTGCCATGCATCTTGATGCGGCGACGGCAGACATCGACCTCGACATTTTTCTGTTAATGTCTGCGTTGGCGGGGGTGTTCGGCAATCCGGGCCAGGCAGACTATGCCGTTGGCAACGCGTTCCTGGACCGGCTCGCCGGGAACCGGCGTGTGCTGGAGCATCTGGGCAGACGCAAGGGCCGCTCGCTGTCGATTGCATGGCCGCTTTGGCGCGACGGCGGAATGCGAGTGGATGCCGCGGTGCACAACCAGATGTCGCGGGCCGGGATGCCGGCGATCAGCACACGCGACGCGTTTGATGGGATGTACCAGGCCTTGGCGGGCGATGCGGCGAATGCGATCGTGCTTTACGCAGCGCCGCGCGCGCTGCGGGCTGCGCTGGAGCAGCCGGTCGTCAGGCATGAGGCCACGCGATCGCTCCTGGCTGCGACGGCCACAGCATCGTCTGTTGATCCGGAGTGGCTGCGGGAGAAAACGCTAGAACGCCTGAAATGTGTCTTCTGCGACGTAACGAAGCTCAGCAGTAGCGACGTTGATCCGAACGAACGGCTCGAGCACTACGGCGTCGATTCGATCATCGTGCTCCAGTTCAATGAACGTTTGTCGGAAGTCTTCGACGCACTGTCGAAGACTGTGTTGTACGAGTATCCGACGCTGGGCCAGTTATGCGAGTTCCTGTTGTCGGAGCGGCGCGATGAATGTTTAAAGTGGGTAAAGTTAAAAAATGAACCGTTGCCGTGGTCCATGCCGACGAGACATTGGGAAACCGCCGCGGCGCACCGGTTGGAGCCGGAAGAAAAGCATCGCGCGTCGCAGGCGTCATCGTTTCGTGGCGATACACGTGGCGTCGCCATCGTCGGCATGGCCGGTCACTACCCGCGGGCCGGAACGCTGGCAGAGTATTGGGAAAATCTGCAATCTGGAACAGATTGCGTCACGACGCTACCGCCCGAGCGTTGGGGGCTGGACGGCTTTTTCAGCGCGGACGTGGACGCGGCGGTCGCGCAGGGCAAGAGCTATTGCAAATGGGCTGGCTTCGTCGATGGATTCGCGGAATTCGACCCGCAGTTCTTCGGCATTTCGCCGCGCGAGGCGTCGTGCATGGACCCTCAGGAACGATTGTTCCTGCAGGCCTCATGGGAAGTGCTCGAGGACGCTGGGTACTCGCGCGAAAGCCTTGCGAAGCAGTGCGACGGCCGGGTCGGAGTGTTCGTCGGAATTACCAAGTCCGGATTCGCGTTGTATGGTGCGGAAATTTCTCGGCGTGGCGGAAACGCGCACCTCTACACCAGTTTCGGCTCGATAGCCAACCGCGTGTCGTACGTGCTCGACCTGCGTGGACCGAGCATCCCCGTCGATACGATGTGTTCGGCGTCGTTGACGGCAATACATGAAGCTTGCGAAAGCCTGCAGCGCGGCGAATGCGACGCTGCGATTGCAGGAGGCGTGAACCTGTATCTGCACCCGTCGAATTTCGTCATGTTATCGGCCCAGCGGATGCTGGCAGTCGACGGCAGATGCCGGAGCTTCGGAGACGGTGGTGCCGGATTCGTTCCGGGCGAAGGCGTAGGTGCGGTGCTTCTGAAACCGCTGTGGCGGGCGCTGGAAGATGACGATCACATCCATGGCGTGATTCGCGGTACAGGCGTGAACCATGGCGGCAGGACGAGTGGATACACAGTACCGAATCCGAACGCGCAGGCGGATCTGATTGAGTCGGTGCTGGTGAAGGCCGGTGTCGACGCGCGCACGGTGAGCTACATCGAGGCGCACGGCACCGGTACGGCGCTCGGCGATCCGATCGAGGTCAGCGGATTGACGAAGGCGTTCGGCCGATTCACGACGGATCGGCAATTTTGTGCGTTGGGTTCGGTGAAGTCGAACATAGGGCACCTGGAGAGCGCGGCGGGAATAGCCGGCCTTACCAAGGTGCTGCTGCAAATGAAGCACGGCCAGCTGGTGCCTTCGCTGCATTCAAAGATTCTTAATCCACATATTGACTTTCCCCGTACGCCGTTCCGGGTGCAGCAGGAGCTGCAGGCGTGGGTACGGCCAAGGCTGGAAGTGGACGGAATCGAGACGGAGTGCCCGCGGATAGCGGGTATCTCCTCGTTCGGCGCCGGTGGCGCCAACGCGCACGTCATCGTGGAGGAATACCGCGGCGGTGCGTACGCGGCGGCGACGCCTGGGTCTGCCGATCAGCCGGCATTGATCGTGCTGTCGGCACGCAGTGGTGATCGGCTGCTGGAGGTTGTCAGGCGGCTGCTGGCGCATCTGGATGCGGACAGCGATGCGGACCTGCATCGAATCGCCTATACGCTTCAGGTTGGGCGCGAAGCTATGGAGCAACGCCTTGCATTGCTGGTGGATTCCATCGGCCAACTGCGCGAGAAGCTCTCGGGCTATCTCCTGAACCAGGACGGCGTCGATGGCGTCTATCGCGGCGATGTCCGGCGCAACAAGGGCGCGTTCGTCGGTCTCAGCGGCGACGAGGATCTGGGCAGTCTGGTCCATCAATGGCTAGGCAAGGGCAGATACAACAAGCTGCTTGAGCTATGGGTGAAGGGTATCGCGTTCGACTGGTCGTGCCTGTACGGGCCCGGATCGCGCTACGGAATGCAGACGCCTCGGCGTACGAGTCTGCCGACATACCCGTTCGAGAAGGAACAATACTGGCTCGATTCGGCCGGCCTTGTAGCAGGAGCTGACGCGGACGCCGCTGCAAGTGCGCGGGCTTTCGACGCGGCGCCGCCGGCTGCGCTGCAGTTCTATTCGCCGACCTGGCAGCCGGTTCCGCTTCAGAACCGGGAGGCGGTGGCCCGCACCCTTCTGGTTCTGCTCGCCGACGCCAGACTGCAGACCCGCGTTGCAACGGCCGTGGCCAGTCTCAGCCCGCAAACCCGGCTGTTGTTCCGGGCAAGCATCGATACGCCGCAGGACTTTGAATCCGAACTCCGCGACATCATCGAACGACAGGGTTCGATCGATGCAGTCTGGTATTTGTGGGGGCTGGAAGACGATCCGGCGCTGACGCAGCCTGAGCGTGTACTCCTGGCAATCCAGTGCTGCCTGAGAGCTGGCTTGACTGCATCTAGGGTGCTGCTGGCCGGCGAATACCGCTCAGAGACTCAGCGCTGCCATCTGGATTCTTGGGTCGCATTCCAGCACTCGCTGAGGCAGGTGCGGGCCGGTGTCGAGGTAGCTATCGTTCAGACTCAGGTGCTGAATGCCGACGAGCAGGAAACCGGGCTAACGCCTGAACGCCTTGAAGGCTGGGTGCAGCGGCTGTGGGACGAGGCGCACGCCGTGAAGCTCCAAAGCACGCTGTACCGGAACGGTTCGCGGCACGTCGAACGCCTGCACTCGCTACTGCCGGCGGACCAGTCCGTCGGATCCAGGCTTCGCGTAGGCGGAACCTACCCGATTACCGGCGGCCTTGGTGGTCTGGGCTATCTGTTTGCCGGATACCTCGCAAAGACCTACAGCGCCAACCTGCTCCTGATCGGCCGAACGAATGCGAGTCCAGCGATCGAGGCGCAGCTCGCGGCACTTTCCCGGCTCGGAGGCCAGGTTCTGTACGAGGCGGCCGACGTGGCCGACCACGAGCAGATGCGCAGCGCGCTCGATCGCGGGCTCGTGCGATTCGGTGCATTGCATGGCGTCATCCATGCAGCTGGAATCAACGCGGACGAGATGGTCTCGACCGTCGACGCCGCATCGTTCGACGCCGTGCTGCGGCCAAAGGTTGCCGGCACCCTCGTTCTGGACTCGCTGCTCCAGCAGCAGAGGGTCGACTTCGTCTGCCATTTCTCGTCGTCGGCCGCGCTGATCGGCGACTTCGGTGCGTGCAGCTACGCCTTTGCAAACCGTTTCCAGGTCGCTCACGCCAGCCGACCAGAGAGCAACGCCTTCGCGATCTGCTGGCCGCTTTGGCGCGACGGAGGCATGCGGTTTGCGACGGAGGATGCTGCTCGTCTTTACCTGAGCTCGAGCGGGCAGCGTGTATTGGAAAGTCATGAAGGCTTTGCGATCTTCGAAGCGCTTTTGTCGCGGTTTGCCGAAGACGGGTGCCGCTGCGCACTGGTGCTGGCAGGCGTGCGCGCACGTATGGATCGCATCGTCGGCCTGGAGCCCAAACGCAGCGTGCTTCCGGAGGGGATGCCCGTGAGCCCGCTGTCCCGACAGCCGCCTGAAGGAGCGGATACGACCGAGCGGGTATTGTCTGATCTTCGCGACATCGCCGGATCGATTCTGCAGCTCGCACCGGACCGTATCGATACGGCCGCGAGCCTGGCCGACTTCGGTTTCGATTCGATCGGACTGCTGGAACTTGCCAAGCGGTTGAGTGCGCATTTCGGCGCCGAAATATCTCCCAGCGTGTTCTTCAGCTATCCAACACTGGACGATCTTGCTGTCCATTTGTTGCTGGCTCACGCCAACGCCATCGAGGGTATGTGGCACACGCCAGCGGGGCAGTCGGCAGACGGAGTAGGGCAGATGCCGTTGCCTGAAGTGGGCGGGCTGAGCACCGCAGCTGCTGCGATGACGGTGAGCACCGCCGAAGCCCCGAATGCGCGTGAGCTGCCGGGCTGCGCCATCGCCGTCGTCGGCATGAGTGGTCGGTTTGCGCAAGCGAGGAATGTCGCGGAGCTGTGGACGCTGCTCGCTGAAGGCAGGGAGGCGATCGAGGAGATTCCGGGTCATCGGTTCGAGTGGCGTGACGTGTTCGTGGATACGACCACCGGAGTGGCTGCCGCGTCGTCGCTCACCGGAAAGATCACCAGCCGATGGCTGGGCGTGCTGCCCGGCGTCGACGAATTCGATCCGCTGTTTTTCGAGATATCTCCCAAAGAGGCGGAGTCGATGGACCCGCGGCAGCGACTGCTGTTGCAGGAAGCGTTCAATGCGCTGGAAGACGCCGGGTACGCTTCCGAGCAGTTGCGTGCCGACCGCGTGGGAATGTTCGTCGGCGCAGAGCAGGGCGACTACCAGTTGCTGCTGTCGAACGCGGGTCTGCCCGGCCTGATCACCGGCAACCATGATGCAGTTCTGGCGGCGCGCCTGAGCTATTTCCTGAATCTGCAGGGTCCGGCGCTGGCCATCAACACAGCCTGTTCGTCGGGGCTTGTCGCCCTGCACCAGGCTTGTCTGAGCTTGCGTGCCGGAGACTGCGAAGCTGCGATTGCTGCAGGCGTGAATCTGATTCTCACGCCGCAGACCTATGTCGCGATGAGTCAGGCGGGGATGCTGTCGCCCGATGGGCGCTGCCATGCATTCGACGCGCGCGCCAACGGCTTCGTTCCCGGGGAAGCTGTGGTGGCTGTCGTGCTGAAGCCGCTCGCGCAGGCCGAGGCCGACGGCGATCTGATCCATGGCGTTATCCTCGGCAGCGGCGTCAACTACGACGGCAGAACCAATGGGTTGACGGCGCCCAGCGGAAAAGCCCAGGCCGAGCTGATTTCCAGCGTGTATCGCCGTGCCTCGATCTCGCCGCGCGATGTCGATTACGTGATCGCACACGGAACGGGAACCCGGCTCGGCGATCCCGTCGAAATCGAGGCGCTGGGCGAAGTTTTCGCGCTGGCGGAGGAGGAGCCGCGCGCGCCATGCCTGTTGACGTCGGTGAAGTCCACTGTCGGCCACACGTTTGCGGCGTCGGGACTGGTCAGCCTCGTCAGCCTGCTGCAGGCAATGCGGTACTCGATCATCCCGGCGAGCCTCCACTGCGAAACGCCGAGTACCTACGTCAACTGGTCGACCAAGCCGGTCCAGGTGAATCAGACAGCACGGCCCTGGCCCTCGGGTACGGGGCGCAGGCGCATCGGCGCGGTCAGCGCGTTCGGCATGAGCGGGACCAATGCACATGTCGCCATAGCGAGCTATGACGACCGACCGGCACGCGACAGCGCCGGTGAAACGGCAGCGCCTCACTTGCTGCTGCTTTCCGCAAAGACAGCGGAATGTCTGCGGCAACGCGCGGTGGAACTGCGCGACATGCTGCTGGACGACGGGCCGCTGTCCACGCCGTCATCGCTGCAGAGCATAAGCTACACCTTGATGCGCCACCGCCAGCATTTCGCATGGCGTTGTTCCTTTGTCGCTGCGGATCGACAGGAAGCCCTGGCCGCGCTGACCCAGTTCATCGGCGAGCCAATCGTCGGCGAACGGGTCAACGAAAAGCAGGGCAACGAAAAACCCGTCATCGAAAGGCATGCTTCGCCCCTGCTCATGACGGGGTACGTTGCGCGCGCAAATCCGGCCAAGGCGAACGCAGCGTCCGACGTGCAGCCGTCCGGTCCCGGCGATCGCGTTCGACAGCTCGCTTCATGGGGGCGCGCGTTCTGCGATGGTCGTGCCATCGACTGGCGATGGCTGTGGCCTGGCGGTGTGCCGCGGCGCGTGCGTCTGCCTACCTATCCGTTCGCTCGCGAAACCTACTGGTTGCACCCGCGCGGTGCGAGCGATGGCGAAAGCGACCGCGGTGAGGTCGCTGCGTTGCATCCATTCGTACAGCGCGATGCATCAATCCAGGGCTGGCAACGCTTCAGCAGCACGTTTGATGCGACTGAATGGTTCCTGCGCGACCACGTGGTGAACGGCGTCAGCGTTTTTCCCGGCGTCGCGTGCCTGGAAATGGCCGTCGTGGCGATGCTGCAATCCATCGAAGGCATGGATGCCGTGCAGACGTCGACCCTGTCGATCAGTGACCTCGTGTGGGTACGTCCTGTCGTCGTTGCCGGGCCGCAGGACGTGTTCATCGAATTGCAGCCGCGGGATGGCGGCGGATTCCGTTTTGAGGTGTTTACGCAAGCGGAAAACCCGGCCCGTGGTGAGCGGGTCGTATGCGCGATAGGCAGCGTGTTCGTGGACGAGGCTGCCGAGGCGCCGCGTTCGATGGACCTGGATGCGCTGCGCAGTCGTTGCGACACAGTGATCGACACGGGCCGCTGCTACGACGTGCTGGCTGCGCTGGGATTGGACTACGGTCCTTCTTACCGCGGCCTTGAGAGCGTCCGGGTCGGCACCGCTGCGGACGGCCGCACGCAGGTCCTGGCGCAGGTGCGCCGGCCCGACGCTACCGATGCCGATGCCGATCAGTTCCGATTGCATCCCAGCATCCTTGATGGCGCCCTGCAGGCATCGCTGGGACTGTTGCTCGCGGATGTTGCGGACCAGCCCGGGCGCGACACACCGGCGCCTCGTGTTGCGCTGCCGTACGCGTTGCAGGGGATGCAGCTGTTCAAGCCAGTCCCGCGTCAAGTCTGGGTACACGTCCGATCGGGGCCGGCAGCGCGGGAGCGAGGAATCCGCAAGCTGGACATCGACATCGCCGACGAGTCGGGCAACGTATGCCTGCGTCTGCTCGGGTTCGCATCCCGCTCTCCGGACGGCGGCACAGCAGTGGACGTGAAGCGTCACGCGGCAACGGCGGCAGATGAAGGCTCAGTGCAGATCGACGACAGGGAAATTCAGATGAATGAGCCGGCCGACAGCGAGGCGGCGACTGGCGTTGACCGCCTGCATGAACCCGCGGTTGCACTGCTGACCGGCATCGTTGCCCAGACGTTGAAGGTTCCGCTCGATCGATTGGAACCGGCGGTAGGGCTTGGCACCTACGGCATCGATTCGATAACAGCGCTGGACGCGGTCACCGAACTGGAGCAGGTGTTCGGACCGCTGCCTAAGACCTTGCTGTTCGAATACCAGACACTCGACGAACTGGCCGAATATCTGGTCGAGAACCATCGCGAGGCGCTCGCCGCGACGACGAAGTCGCCGGTTCGGCGCACCGCTCAGCTGCGCGTCGAGCGGCCTGCTGACGTGGTGTCGTCGGTGCCTGTTGCGCGCGTTTCTGCGACGCGTTCGCTCGCCGCTGCCGCCAAGCAAACAATGCAGCCTCGGTCGAACCACGAATCCACTGTCGCGATAGTCGGATTGAGCGGGCGTTTCCCACAGGCCGACGACATCGGCGAGTTCTGGGAATCACTCAAGGCGGGCAGGAACTGCATTACCGACGTCCCGGCTGAACGATGGGACCACAGCAACTACTTCCACCCGAAAAAAGGCCAGCGGGGCAAGACCTACTGCAAATGGGGCGGATTCATTCGCGGCGTTGATCAGTTCGATCCGCTGTTCTTTGGCATTTCGCCGCGCGAGGCGGTGGTGCTGGACCCGCAGGAGCGCCTGTTCCTGCAGTGCGTGTACCACACCCTCCAGGACGCGGGGTATACGCCGGACTCACTGCGAAAGCGCAGTCGCAGGCCGCGTGCGGCCGTCGGCGTTTTCGTGGGCGTCATGTACGAGGAGTACCAGCTATACGGCGCGCAGGCGCAAGCCCTGGGCGAGGGGTACGCACTCGGCGGGAATCCGTCTTCCATCGCCAATCGCGTGTCGTACTGGTGCAACTTCAGTGGCCCCAGCGTGGCAGTGGACACCATGTGTTCCAGCTCGCTGACCGCGATGCATCTCGCCTGCCAAAGCCTGCAGTCCGGCGAGTGCGAGGTCGCTGTGGCAGGCGGCGTCAACGTGTCGGTACACCCGAACAAGTATCTGGGACTTGCACAAGGGGAGTTCGCTTCCAGTACGGGACGCTGCGAGAGCTTCGGCCAGGGGGGCGATGGCTACGTGCCCGGTGAGGGCGTCGGCGCGGTGCTTCTGAAGCCATTGTGGCGCGCGCTGGAGGACGGCGATCAGATCTATGGCGTGATTCGCGGCACGGGCGTGAATCATGGGGGCAAGACGAATGGATACACGGTGCCGAATCCGATCGCGCAGGCGGAGTTGATCGAGTCGGTGCTGGTCAAGGCCGGGGTCGACGCACGCACGGTGAGCTACATCGAGGCGCACGGCACCGGCACGGCGCTTGGCGATCCGATCGAGGTCAGCGGATTGACCAAGGCGTTCGGCCGGTTCACGACGGATCGGCAATTCTGCGCGCTGGGTTCGGTGAAGTCGAATATCGGACATCTGGAAAGTGCGGCGGGTATCGCCGGCCTTGCGAAGGTGTTGCTGCAGATGAAGCATGGCCAGCTCGTGCCTTCGCTGCATTCAAAGGTTCTTAACCCACATATTGACTTTGCACGTACGCCTTTCCGGGTGCAGCAGGAGCTGCAGGCATGGGTACGGCCCAGGCTGGAAGTGGGCGGCGTCGAGACGGAATTTCCGCGCATAGCGGGGATCTCCTCGTTTGGCGCCGGTGGCGCGAACGCGCACGTGATCGTGGAGGAATACCGCGGCGACGCGCGCGCAGTGACACCTGCGTCTGCGGAACGGCCTGCGTTGATCGTGTTGTCGGCACGTACTGGCGATCGGCTGATGGAGGTGGCAAGGCGGCTGCTGGCGTACCTCGATGCGGGCGCGGCGGACGATGCGGACCTGCACCGTATCGCCTACACACTCCAGGTCGGGCGTGAGGCCATGGACCAGCGGCTCGGATTGCTGGCCAGTTCCCTCGCGGAACTGCGCGAAAAGCTCGCGCCGTTCGTCGCAAACCAGGACAACGGACGTGGCGTCTACCGGGGCGAAGCGGCGAAGAACAAGGACGTGCTGGCGGGATTCAACGGCGATGACGATCTCGACGGATTGGTCGATCACTGGATTGAAAAGGGCAAATTCACGAAATTGCTGGCACTGTGGTCGAAGGGTCTGGCAGTTGACTGGTCGCGACTTTACGGCGCGGGTTCGCGGTACTGCGAGACGGCACCCCGGCGCATCAGCCTGCCGCTGTATCCATTTGCCGAGGACAGGTATTGGGTTCCCACAACAAGCGGTGCGAGCGCAGCTGCGATGGTTCGCAGCTCGCTGGCACTGCATCCGCTCGTACAGCGCAATACCTCGACGCTCGCCGGCCAGCGCTTCAGCACGACGCTGACCGGTCGTGAATTCTTCCTGCGCGACCATGTGGTGAATGGAGTGCCGGTGCTGCCCGGTGTGGTGATCCTGGAAATGGTGCGTGTGGCTGCGCTGCACTCGCTGGACGTGGACGCCGCTACGCCGATTCGTTTGGCGCAGATCGTATGGATGCGGCAGATCGCCGTCAGCGCGGTGACGGAACTGCATATCGCGATTTCCAATCGCGACGCGGCAGGCGTTGCATTCGAGGCGTACACGACCGACAACGCGGACAATCAGCGCCAGCGGGTGGTGCATGCGCAAGGGCGCGCCGTCCTGCCGTACGAACCGACGCCGAATGCACGCATGGACGTCGAGCATCTCACCGGACTATGCGTAGCGTCGATCGGGATTGCGGATGTCTACGATGCGTTTCACGCGGTCGGACTCGCTTACGGTCCCGCGCACCGCGGCTTGGCCAGCCTGCGCGTCGGAACGCACGAGACGCACGGCTCCGTGGTGCTCGCTCAGGTGAATCTGCCCGCCTGCGTGGAAACCGATGCTGCGGATTACCTGCTCCATCCGAGTGTGCTGGACTGCGCACTGCAGGCGACGTTCGGCCTCCTGCTGAACGATGCGCCGCAGCCAGCGTCCAGTGCCGGGTCGGTCAGAGCCGCCCTGCCGTTTGCGATGGATTCGGTCGAGGTGCTGGCCCCCACACCGCGGGTCGCGTGGGTGCATGTCCGTTCGATTGACGGCGATTCGCGCCGCAGTGGCATTCAGAAGTGCGACATCGACATCGCCGATGAAGTGGGCCGGATCTGCGTGCGCATGCAGGGGCTGATGTTGCGCGTCGTGGAAAGTGCGCAGAGCGTGCAGCGCGGCGATGGCCGCCGAGATCAGGCCTCGACGCGTCTCCTGGAAGAGGCGGCGACACTTCTGTTGGCGCCGTGCTGGCAGAGCCAGCCGCCGGATACGGCCGAGGAAGATTGGGATGGTCAGCGCTGGGTGATGCTGGACGCGGCCTTCACGCATCTGCTTGATCCGTTGCAGACTTGTTACCCGTCGCTGCACTGGGAAATTCTCGGCGCCGCCGGCACGTCGCCGGACGCGCTGATCGAACAGCAGATGGCGGGCGCCGGAGAACAGGTGCTCGCCAAGGTGCGTGCAATCCTGAGCGAAAAGCCGCGCCAGCCAGTGTTGCTGCAGATTCTCGCCGGCAGCGGCAGTGTATGGGCAGACGTCGCGGGCGCGCTCGGCAGCTTGCTGCGCAGCGCCGCTCAGGAGAATCCGAAGTTCAAGGGACAGTTCATCAGTGTCGCGCCTGGGAGCAATTGGCAAGACGTGGGCACGGCGCTGCAGGAGAACGCGAAAAAAAGCGCCGCGGCGGAAAGCGCCGTCCATTACTCGGGCGGCGTACGCCAGCTGGCGAGACTACGCGAGCTTAACGTCGCATCCGGATCGTTGGTGCTGCCGTGGAAGCCGGCTGGCGTTTACCTGATCACCGGAGGCGCTGGCGGTCTGGGCATGATTTTCGCCGAGGATATCGCCCAGCGAGTGCAGGGTGCGACGATCATCCTTGTGGGCCGCTCGGAATTGGACGAGGCACAGCGGGAGCGGCAGAAGGCACTGCGTGCGCAAGGCGAAAACACCCGCGTCGAGTATCGCGTGCTTGACGTGACGGATGAATTCGCCGTGCAGCAATGCGTGGCGGGGATTGTTCACGACCATGGACGACTCGATGGCGTGATCCACGGCGCTGGCCTGATCAGGGACAACTACATCGTCAGGAAGAGCGACGCCGAATTCCGCGATGTGCTGAGTCCGAAAGTGCACGGAACGGTTTTTCTCGACCGCGCCACGGCTGGCATCGCGCTGGACTTTTTCATCTGCTTCTCGTCGCTGGCTGGAGTGGTCGGCAATCTTGGCCAGAGCGACTACGCCCTGGCCAACGGGTTCATGGACCGCTACGCGCACTACCGCAACCGGCAGATGGCGTTGGGATTGCGACACGGGCGCACGCTGTCGATCAACTGGCCGATGTGGTCGGAAGGTGGCATGACGGTGGATGATGCGATACGCGTTCGCGCCCAGCGCCAAGGCATGGACGTGTTGTCGACGCCGGCGGGAATCGACGCCTTCGGCCGCGCCTGGTCCAGCGGGGAGGCGCAAGTCGTCGTGTTTGCCGGCAAGCCTGGCCAACTTCGGCAGCTTCTTGACGCGGCGATCGTTGCTCCGGCGACTGAGATGCGCGCTGCCGCCGCAAGGACAAATCCCGTTTCCATTTCGCAAGGCAATCCTGATGCCAGCGTGCGCGAAACCATCGCCGCGGTGAGAAAGGCGCTCCTGGGCTCGATCTCGGTACTGCTGCGAGTCAGCGCGGGCGACATCGAGGGCGCCTCGGAACTGAGCGAACTCGGATTCGACTCGATCACGTTCACGAATCTCGCCAACGAACTGAACGAGACTTACCGACTGCAGCTGAGCCCGACGATCTTCTTCGATCATCCATCCATCGATGGCTTCGTCGAACACCTGGTGAAGGTGCATGCGGCCGAGATCACAGCCACGCTGCGCGCCGACGGGTTGGTGGGAGCGGCGGCAACGGTGCAGGCGGACATCGGAATTCCGATCTCAGCGCCACCGCTCGACCTGCCCGCGCAGGCCGAAGCCGGCGAGGAGCAAGACCAGCATCCTTCGCCGCACGAGCCGCAAGATGACGTCATAGCCATCATCGGCATGAGTGGTTGTTTTCCGGCGGCTGCGAATCTGGACGTTTTCTGGGAAAACCTCAGAGACGGGCGCGACTGCATCGTTGAGATCCCGAAGGACCGCTGGATCTGGCAGTCCGTCCACGGCGATCCGACGCGGGAAGCCAACAAAACGAATGTGAAGTGGGGCGGCTTCATCGACGGCGTCGGTGACTTCGATCCGACCTTCTTCGGCATTACGCCGCGGGAAGCGGAACTCATGGATCCGCAGCAGCGACTGCTGCTCACCTACTCGTGGAAGGTGATCGAGGACGCCGGCTACTCGCCGAAAGCGCTGTCCGGAACACGCACCGCCGTCTTCGTCGGAACCTGCAGCAGTGGCTATGCCCAGCTCGTCGCGCAGGCAGGTGCACCGATCGAGGCCTACAGTTCGACGGGTGCGGTGGCCTCGCTGGGGCCGAACCGGGTCAGCTACATGTTCAATCTGCATGGCCCGAGCGAACCCATCGAGACCGCGTGTTCAAGTTCCCTCGTTGCGATACACCGGGCCGTGCGCGCAATCCGCTGTGGCGATTGCGACATGGCACTGGTGGGCGGAATCAACACGATTGTCGCGCCCTGGGGTCACATCAGCTTCAGCCAGGCCGGCATGTTGTCCGAAGACGGCCGTTGCAAGACTTTCTCGAAGGACGCCAACGGCTACGTGCGCGGTGAAGGCGTCGGCATGCTTTTCCTGAAACGGCTTTCGTGCGCCCGGCGTGACGGCGACCACATTCATGGACTGATCCGCGGTACTGCCGAAAACCACGGCGGCAAGGCGAACTCTCTGACGTCGCCCAATCCGAAGGCGCAGGCTGAGCTGATCAAGTCGGCTTGCCGTGACGCAAAGGTCGATCCACGCACGGTGACCTATGTGGAAGTGCATGGAACCGGTACACCGCTTGGCGACCCGATCGAAGTGAACGGACTCAAGAGTGCGTTCTCGGATCTGCTCGCAGAAACGCAGGCCGGGGATTGCAGCGCGCAAACCGCCTGTGGCCTGGGCTCGGTCAAGACGAATATTGGCCATCTCGAGCTGGCTGCCGGCATTGCCGGCGTGATCAAGGTACTGCTGCAGATGAAGCACCGCACACTGGCCAGGAGCCTGCATTGCGAGGAGCTTAACCCGCATGTCCAACTGCAAGGCAGCCCGTTCTATGTGGTGAAGGAAACCCAGCCGTGGCTTGCTCCGCATGATCGATCCGGCCGTTCCATGCCCAGACGGGCAGGTGTCAGCTCGTTCGGCTTCGGAGGCACGAATGCCCACGTGATCGTCGAGGAATACCTGGACGACGGACCTGCGCCGGTAACGCAGACCAGCCCCGATCGCGGTGTGCTTATCGTCCTGTCGGCGCGCAACGAGGAGCGGCTCAGGGAACGTTGCGAAGAAATGGTCGCCTATCTGGAGTCGAGCGCGTCGCGTGAGGCCAGCCTGTCGAGCATCGCCTACACGCTTCAGGTGGGACGTGAGGCGATGGCGTATCGGCTCGGGCTCGTCGTCGCTGACATTCACGAGCTGGTGAGCAAGCTGAGATGCCATCTCAACGGCGCGCAGAATGTCAACGGCATCTACCAGGGCCAGGCCAGGTTCGCGGCGAAAGAGGACTTCGGCCCCGCTCCAGATGCCGGAGTCGCCAACGGCGAATACGAAAAACTGCTGGAACTCTGGGTAAATGGGCTCGTTTTCGACTGGGAACGGCTTTACGGGCCGAACCGGCCGCGCCGCGCAAGTCTGCCGACCTATCCGTTCGCGCGTGAACGCTACTGGGTGCCCGAGCGTTATGACGACGCGCATCAGACACCCGTCGCCAGCAGCCGAACCGAGGTATTGCATCCATTGCTGCAGCAGAACACGTCCGAGCTCGGCGTCCAGCGATTCACGAGCGTGATGTCGCAGGACGATGTTTTCATCACCGATCACCGGATTCAAGGTACAGCTGTGCTGCCCGGGGTCGCTTACCTGGAGATGGCCCGCGCCGCGGTTGGCGCCTCAACCGGCCGCGGTGTGGCAGCGGTAGGGATGCGATTGCACGACGTCCTCTGGTTGCAGCCGCTCACCATTGTCGCCGAGGCACAACAGGTTCATGTGACGTTGTCTGTCGAGAATGACGGACGTATCGCCTACAAGGTCTTCACCGATGCGTCCGGCGTGCATGGTCAGGGCAACGCCGCGTGGACGCAGGCGACGGCGCCGGTGATGAATATCGCCGGCATTCGTCAGCGCTGCGAGTTCACCGAGTCAGGATCGGGTTGCTATGCACGGTTCGAGGCTGCCGGCCTGCAGTACGGTCCAGCGCATCAGGCACTGGCGGCGCTGCATTGCGGTGGAGACGGTGCGCGACGCGAGGTCATGGCGGAGTTGCTGCTGCCCGAGACGATGCGTGCGGATACGATGCGTTACGTACTGCATCCGAGCCTGATGGACGCTGCGTTGCAAGCCACTGCTGCGATGCGAAATGAAGCCGATCTCATGATGCGGCCGCTGCTTCCTTTCGGCGTGGAAGAGCTGACGGTCTATGAGCGCTGCCCGGAGCGCGCGTGGGCCTGGGTGCGCTACAGCGCTGGCAGCGGGCCGGACATGAGCGTGCCGAAACTGGATATCGACATCGGCGACGAGCAGGGACGGGTGTGCGTAGCGCTGCGTGGTTTCGTGATGCGCGAGTTGCGCCGTGGCGCTGCGGCGGACAGTGCACCGCCAACGACCGACGAGGTTCGTCCTGGCGCGCAGATTCTGAGTGCGGTTCCTGTCTGGGACACGGTCCGGACCACCGATGCACCCGCGTGGCCGACGGCCTCTCAGCGCGTTCTGGTCGTGGGCGAGGGACCGCTGACGGACGCATTGCGGGCTCGTTACCCAGATATCTGTGTGCTTGCCCCGGACTCCGGCGGGTCGATCGAGAACGGGTCGATCGAGAAACTCTCCGTGCTGCTGGATGGCCCGTCCTTCGAGCACGTGTTCTGGATCGCTCCGACGTCGGCGATCGAACTTGCGGTATCTGACGAGCGCCTGCTGACCGCTCAGGAGAGCGGCATTTTTGCGCTGTTCCGGTTGATCAAAGCCCTGCTCGTGCTCGGCTACGATACGCGCAGCCTCGGCTGGACGTTGGTGACGACGCAATGCCAGGCGATGCATTGCCATGATGCCGTGCACCCGACGCATGCCTCCGTACACGGTCTGGCAGGCTCATTGGCGAAGGAATATCCACAATGGTCCGTGCGTCTGGTGGACGCGTCCGCCGCGGACGGCTGCCCGCCCGAGCTCCTGCTGAGTCTCCCGGCCGACGCGCAAGGCAACGGTTCGGCGTGGCGAAACGGGCAGTGGTATCGACAGAAGCTGCTGACCTGCGAGCTGCCGCAAGCAACGCCGACAGTCGTTCGGAAGAATGGCGTCTACGTCGTCATCGGTGGAGCGGGTGGCCTGGGCGAAGTCTGGAGCGAGCATATGATCCGGCGATACCAGGCGCAGATCGTCTGGTTGGGACGCCGCCCCGAGGACGCCGCGATTCGGACCAGAATCGACCGGCTTGCAGCGTTCGGACCGCGTCCCTTATACATCGCCGCCGATGCGTCCGATCACGTGTCGCTGCAGGCGGCGCGAAGCGAAATCCGAGAACGCATAGGGCGCGTGCATGGCGTCGTGCATTCGGCCATTGTCCTGGCAGACCAGAGTCTGGCGCGCATGGACGAAGAACGTCTGCGCGACGCGCTGAGGTCAAAAGTGGACACCAGCGTGAGACTCGCACAGGTGTTCGGCGACCAGCCGCTCGACTTCGTCCTGTTCTTTTCATCGGCGCAGAGCCTCGTGAAGGCGCCGGGCCAGAGCAACTACGCAGCGGCCTGCACCTTCAAGGACGCGTTCGCACAGGCACTCGCCCGTAGCTGGTCGTGCCCGGTCAGAGTGATGAACTGGGGCTATTGGGGCGGCTTGGGGGCCGTCGCGGCGCCGGAGTATCGGGCGCGAATGGCGCGGTCCGGCGTCGTTTCACTCGAGCCGGGGGAGTCAATGGCTGCACTGGATGGATTGCTCGCAAGCCCGTTCGAACAGGTCGTGCTGATGAAGGGCGAGACGTCGCGCATGTCGCAGATCGGTTTCGTCGCGGAGGAACTGATCCGCTATCCTGGCGCGACGGAACTCACCCGCGATCTGCGCCTGATGCCGATGAAGGTCGATCCGGTAGTTAGTGCGGAAGACGCCACGTCGGTCGAAATGCTGGAACGGATCCTGGGGCGCCTGCTGCTCGCACAATTGGTGAGCATGGGGCTGCCGGCCAATGAGCGCCTGGAGACGACCTCACTTGCCGTCAGGCTCGGCGTGGCTGCGGGCTACCGGAGCTGGTTCGCTGAGAGCCTTTGCGCCCTGGCACGGCAGGGACTGCTGACGCGGGAAAATGATGGCTTTCGTCTGCACGGCACGATCGGCGTCGCCGAGGCTTGGAAGGAGTGGGATGCCCAAAAGGCCGGCTGGCTCAGCACCCGCTTGTTGCGCGCCAAGGTCCGGCTGCTGGAGCAGACGGTAGCGTCCCTGTGCGAGATCGTGCGCGGTACGACGACAGCGACATCGGTCATGTTTCCCGGTTCCTCGATGATGCTGGTGGAACCCGTATATCGTGACTGTCCAGTCGCGGAGTGCTTCAACGATCTGGTTGCGAGCACGGTCGAAGCATTCGTGCGCGCACGGACCGCGCAAGATCCGTCAGCGCAGGTACGCATTCTCGAGATAGGCGCAGGCACGGGCGGAACGAGCGAGGCAGTTTTCGCGCGCCTGAAGGACTTGCAGGCCCATGTTTCGGAATACCGCTATACGGACGTGTCGCGCGTTTTCCTGATGCATGCGGAATCGCGCTACGGCGCCGAAGTGCCGTACCTGCGCTGCAGCCTGCTTGATATCGAACGGCCATTGTCGGAACAGGAGATCGACGCCGGAAGCTACGACGTGGTCATCGCAGCCAACGTACTGCATGCCACTCGCGATATACGCAGGACGCTGCGCCACGCCAAGGCGGCACTACGCGAGAACGGGCTGCTGCTGCTCAACGAGGTCGGTGCCAACAATCTGTCCCTGCATTTGTCTTTCGGGCTGCTCGACGGTTGGTGGATGCACCAGGACACCGAGATGCGTGTGCCGGGGGGGCCGATGCTCGCCCCGACGGGCTGGCGGCGCGCATTGGAAATGGAAGGTTTCCGATCGGTGCGCTTCCCAGCCGAACATCTGCACCCCCTGGGTCAGCAGATCGTCGTAGCGCAGAGTGACGGCCTGGTGCGGCGCGTGCGCTCCGCGCCGGCGCATGAAGTACTTGCGGACGCGGCTGCCATGACGCTACGGGGTGCCGCGGTTGGATCGGCGCAGGCTGTCGACGGCGACAACGACGCGACACTCCGGGCGCGGCTAGTGGAATATTTGCGCGGACTCGTCGCGCAGACGATGAAGCTCGCGCCCCATCAGATCGACCCGAATGAACGGCTGGAGCGCTACGGACTGGATTCGATCCTGGTCACGCACGTGACCGCGCGCTTGACTGAGACCTTCCGCGGCGTGAACAGCACCATGCTGTTCGAGCACCACAGCGTCGCGGCACTGGCGAATCACCTGTTGCGCACCGAGCGCGACGTCGTGATTGCCCTGCTCGTCCCCACCGAAGGACGGCGAGCGAAAGCTGTCGCAGCAATTTCGCGGCCGGAGAGTTCCGGCCGACCCAGTACCTCGCGCCCGATCAGCCCGGCACAGGCTGCAGGCGACACGCCAGACGCCGCGCGGCGTGAGGACGTGGCGGTCGTCGGCATGTCCGGCCGTTACCCTGCAGCAGGCGACCTCGGGGAGTTTTGGGAAAACCTGAAAAACGGAAAAAATTGCATTGACGAAGTGCCGGCAGATCGCTGGGACTGGCGCGAGTACCATGCCGACCAGAGAGCCGAAGCCGGGTCGATCTACACGCGTTGGGGCGGTTTCCTGACGGACGTCGACAAGTTCGACCCGCTGTTCTTCCGGATCTCGCCACGTGAAGCCGAGTTCATGGATCCGCAGGAGCGGCTGTTCCTCGAGCAGGCGTACGCGTGCATAGAAGATTCCGGCTACCGACCCGACAGCTTGGGAGAGCAGGTGGGGGTGTTCGTTGGTGTCATGAACTGCGGTTATCCGACCGGGCCGCAGTACTGGTCGATTGCGAACCGGGTTTCCTATCTGCTCGATTTCACCGGACCAAGTCTTGCGATCGACACTGCCTGTTCGTCGTCCCTGACGGCGATTCATCTGGCGATGGAAAGCCTGCAGTCAGGCGCCAGCGACTGCGCCATTGCGGGAGGGGTCAACCTAATCCTGGATGTGAAGCACTACCAGTCGTTGTGCGGAGCGGGGATGTTGTCGTCCGGCCGGGAATGCCGGGCGTTTGGCAAGGGTGCTGACGGATTCGTCGACGCAGAAGGTGTCGGGGCATTGCTGCTGAAGCCACTGGCGAAGGCGGAAGCAGACGGCGACCAGATCCACGGCATCCTGAAAGGGAGCGCGATCAATCACGGCGGGCGGACCAACGGTTACATGGTTCCCAGCCCTGTGGCGCAGGCTGCGTCGATCGGACGCGCGCTGCAGAGATCCGGAGTCGATCCGCGTGAGGTCAGCTACGTGGAAGCCCACGGTACCGGGACTGCTTTGGGAGACCCGATCGAAATCGCCGGACTTGCGCGTAGCTTTGCACAGGCTGGCCAGACGCGGCAGTTCTGCGCCATCGGTTCGGTGAAGGCGAATATCGGTCACTGCGAGAGCGCCGCTGGAATAGCAGGCATCACCAAGGTGTTGCTGCAGATGCGGCATCGGCAGTTGGTGCCGTCGCTGCACTCGGAAGTGCCGAACGAACGAATAGATTTCGCCAACAGTCCGTTCTTCGTGCAGCGTGAGCTGATGCCTTGGTGCCGGCCGGTTGTTGAAGATGCAAACGGACAGCTTGCCGAGCGTCCGCTGATCGCCGGAGTTTCATCGTTTGGCGCGGGTGGCGCCAATGCGCATGTCGTATTGCAGGAATACGTTCCGCCGGTGCGAGCGCCCTCGGAAGCGAACCGGCTATTGCCGGCGCTTGTGGTGCTGTCGGCGCTGGATGAAGAACGGCTGCGCGTGCGGGTCGAGCAACTACTGGCCGCTATTGCAAATCGGTCGATCTGCGACGAAGACCTGGCTGATGTCGCGTACACGCTCCAGGTCGGGCGCGTCGCAATGGATGCACGCCTTGCCATTGTGGCTTTCGATATCGACGAACTGGCTGCAAAGCTCCGTGCCTATCTCGAAGGAGCGCCGGATCTCGACGGGCTTTTCCACGGGTCCGTAAAGCGCGATGTCGACACGCTCGCTATGTTTGCGGCGGATGATGATTTGACCGGTGCGATCGACGCCTGGGCTGCCAAGGGGAAGTACGGCAAGCTTCTTGCGCTGTGGGTCCGCGGACTGGCGTTCGACTGGGAGCGGCTCCACGTGTCGAGGCGCCCCCGGCGCATCAGTCTGCCTACCTATCCGTTTGCCCGGGAACGCTGCTGGGTTCCGTCGCCACCTGATGGCGCCGCTCGGCCGGTGAATCCGGACGCCGCAGGAAGCAGAGCGAGTGGCGAACCCTCGCTCAAGCCGAGTATCGAGGCGGACAGCCTGATTCGCAGCATCGAGACTGCCCTGGTCGAAGAAAGTGCTGCGCTGCTCAAGCTTCCGAAGGAAAAATTCGATCTGAACGCGCCGTTGATGAACTACGGTTTCGATTCGATTGCTTTCACCAAACTGATCTTTCGAATGAAGGAGCTCTACGCGATCGACATTCCGATCGAAGCGCTTTTCGACGTCGGCAGTTTCGGCCAGCTGGCGGAACGCATCGAGTTGATCGGCTTTTCGAAGCGCGCGCGGCAATTGGAAAGTGAAGGCGAGGCAGAGGAAGAAGAGGGGATGATCTAGAGATGTCCTGGGCAAGTCACAGCGCGACCGTTCTTGTGTCCTGCACCCGGTCTTCACCACCCCGCGAAATGCGCTCAACGCCGTCGTTTGGCTGCCCGACCCGTTGGGCGTTCAGAGTGATCAGAACCTGCGGTTCTGAGCGATCACTCTTCGTCCCGGCCCGTTGGGCGTTCAGAGTGATCAGAACCTGCGGTTCTGGGCGATCACTCTGCGTCCCGGCCCGTTGGGCGTTCAGAGTGATCAGAACCTGCGGT
>NZ_JAVTWC010000099.1:0-38646 GCF_032229445.1 Tahibacter sp. | reverse complement strand
TCCTGGGACAGCAGGGAAATCAATACGTTTCATCAATTACGAAGCACTACACTAGGCTGCTGAAACCTGCACGCAGCGAGAACGTCGCACCGTGATCTTCACGACCGCTGCTCAGCGTCAAACGGCGCTCAGGACAGGAACCCTTGCTCGAGCGCGTCGAGCGCTTCCTGTCCGAGCCGCGCGAGATCGGGTTTACCGTCTTTTTCGTACCAGTAGCGCATCGTCGCGCGGATGACGCCGATCGCAGCGCCGGCCATCAGGCGCGCACGGCGCTCGGCAGCGGCACCGCGTCCGAAGCGGCGACGGAACGTTACGGCCATTGCGGTCTCCCAGTCGCGGTCGATCTCGTGCTCGCGCGCGGCGAGCGCGGGTACTGAGTCGACCAGGCGCTGCTGCGCGAGGATAGCCTCGCGGTTGGCCGAATATTCGTGCGCAAAGGTTTCGCAGATCGCGCGCAGGCCATCGACCGGATTAGGTGAGTGGCCGGCCCCGTCGAGCAGTGCGAGAAAGCGCTCGAAGCGCTCGGTCCGGTGCGGAAACGCGAGCGCTTCCTTGTTCTCGAAATAGCGGAAGAAGGTGCGCCGGCTCACGCCGGCGTCGGCGCAGATCTCGTCGATCGTGGTCTGCTCGAAGCCGTGGCGATGGAACCGGCGGTTCGCCGCGGCGACCAGCGCTTGACGGACGGCGGCCTTCTTCGTCGAGCGCGTAGGCCGGGTCATCGGAAAAGCGCCTGTATCGCGAAGCGATGAATGTGCGCCGGTAGCGCGGATTTCTTACATCTGTTCGTAGCGAGTCCGTCGAGACGCCGCCCTGATGCGCGCCGCGGACTGAGTGGAGGCGAAGGCATAGTCGGCGCTACGTCAAGCCGACACGAGCGAGCAGCGCGCGTCAGGGCGAGCGTATCGGCGGCCGCAGTAGAAGGGTGGCGAGAAATCCGGGCTGGCGGCGCGCATTCAGATCGGGCGAGACGGGCGCATTTCCCATGATCCGGCCTACGAGGTGGCATTTCCGCTCCAGCAGGGCTATAACGGCCGTCCCTTAAAGTGCCACTGAGTGCCAGTTTTGGCTAGTGTCCCCACGATTGCCCCGTACGCGCCGGCGCATTGGCGCGGCGGAGCGCCCGCGTTCACGCCGGGCGAACTCGCGAGCGCCTGCGCTCAGGTGCGCCACAGCGCAGTCGTCGTCCGCGACGATCACGATGGCCGGCTCGGGGTGGGGCTCGACGGCGCGCTGGTCGCCGCGGGAGAAAGCGGCGCGTGGCCGGTGCTCGGCATGTTGCCGCCGCTGTATCCCGAGTGGCTCGGCGACCGCAGCTTCAACGAGACGCACGGCACGCGTTTCCCTTACGTCGCGGGTGCGATGGCGAACGGCATCGCCACGACCAGGCTCGTGATCGACATGGCGCGCGCGGGTTGCCTGGGCTTCTTCGGTGCCGCGGGTCTGTCGCCGGCGCGCGTCGAAGCGGCGGTCGACGAACTGGCCCGTGAGCTCGATCCGCGCGAGCTGCCCTGGGGCGCGAACCTCATCCATAGCCCGGGCGAACCCGCGATCGAAGACGCGGTCGCGGACATCTTCATCCGGCGTGGCGTGCGCTGCGTCGAAGCTTCGGCATTCATGGGGCTCACGCCAGCGATCGTGCGCTACGCGGCGAGCGGACTCACCGTCGACAGCGCGGGCACGATTCAGCGTCGCCATCGCGTGCTGGCGAAGGTTTCACGCGAGGAAGTGGCGAAGAACTTCATCGCGACCATGCCGGTCGCGATGCTCGAGGCGCTGGTCGACCGCCAGCAACTCACGCGCACCGAAGCCGATCTCGCCGCGCGCCTGCCGCTGGCCGAGGACATCACCTGCGAAGCGGACTCCGGCGGCCACACCGACAACCGTCCGCTGGCCGCGCTGCTGCCCACCATCATGGCGCTGCGCGACCGCATCGTGGCCGGGCAGCGCTACGCACGGCCGATTCGCGTCGGTGCCGCGGGCGGCCTCGGCACGCCGGCTGCGCTTGCGTCCGCCTTCGCGCTCGGCGCGGCGTACGTGCAGACCGGCTCGGTGAATCAGGCCTGCGTTGAATCGGGTCTCAGTGCCGGCGCGCGCGCGATGCTCGCGCAAGCCTCGATGGCCGATGTGATCATGGCGCCGGCGGCAGACATGTTCGAGATGGGCGTCGACGTGCAGGTCCTGCGTCGCGGCACGATGTTTGCGCTGCGCGCGAAGAAACTCTACGAGATCTACCGCGCGTATCCGTCGCTCGAGGCGATTCCCGCGGTCGAGCGAGCAAAGATCGAGAAGGAGATGCTGCGTGCCGGCTTCGACGAGACCTGGGCCTCGACGCGCACGTTCTGGTCCTCGCGCGATCCCTCGCAAGTCGCGCGCGCCGAATCTGATCCGAAACACCGCATGGCGCTGGTATTCCGCTCGTACCTCGGACTCTCCAGCCGCTGGGCGATCGACGGCGTGAGCGATCGGCTGACCGATTTCCAGATCTGGTGCGGCCCCGCCATGGGCGCGTTCAACACCTGGGCCGCGGGCAGCTTCCTCGAAGCGCCTGCCAGACGCACTGCGGTGCAGGTCGCGTTGAATCTGCTCGAGGGCGCCGCGGTCGTCACGCGCGCGCAGCAGTTGCGGACCTTCGGATTGCCGATCCCGGCATGCGCGTTCGATTTCCGTCCGAGGCCCCTTAGTGTCCTGTCCGACTAGTTCGCAAGAATCCTCGCCCCCGTCCCCGGCCGCGACTCGTCGATGCGCCCGTTCAAAGCACTACCGGTGCGACCCGTCGACGCGCCTGGAGTCACGACCGATGACGGGCGCGATCTCTTCATGCAACTCACCGGACAGGACACGAGCATGAGTTCCTTGCAGCGCCAACCGATCGCCATCGTCGGCGTCAGCGCGATCTTTCCCGGCTCACATGACGCGAACGGCTTCTGGCGCGACATCCTCGCCGGCAAGGATCTGCTGACCGACGTGCCGCCGACGCACTGGCGCATCGACGACTATTACGACGCGGATCCAGCAGCGCCCGACAAGACCTATGCGCGTCGTGGCGGCTTTCTCGCGCCCATGGATTTCGATGCGCTGGGCTGGGGCATCCCGCCGTCGACGATCCCGGCGACCGACACCTCGCAGCTGCTCGCGTTGATAGCGGCGCGCGCGGTGCTCGAAGATGCCGCGCGCGCGCAGTTCGAGACGATGGATCGTTCGCGCATCTCGGTGATCCTCGGCGTCACGAGCGCGCAGGAGTTGCTGTTCTCGCTGGTGTCGCGCCTGCAACGCCCGGTCTGGCAAAAGGCGCTGCGCGAAACGGGCCTGCCCGAAGACGACGTGCAGGCCGCCTGCGAGCGCATCGCCGCGCACTACGTGCCGTGGCAGGAAGCGTCGTTCCCAGGCCTGCTCGGCAACGTCGTCGCGGGGCGCATCGCAAACCGGCTCGGCCTTGGCGGTACCAACTGCGTGACCGACGCGGCCTGCGCGTCGAGCTTTGCCGCGATCCAGATGGCGGTCAACGAGCTGCAGCTCGGCGATTCCGATCTCGTGATCAGCGGCGGTGTCGACACGCTCAACGACATCTTCATGTACATGTGTTTCTCCAAGACGCCCGCGTTGTCACCCAGCGGCGACTGCCGGCCGTTCTCCGACCAGGCCGACGGCACGATGCTGGGTGAAGGGCTGGGTATGGTCGCGTTGAAGCGTCTTTCCGACGCCGAGCGCGACGGCGACCGCATCTACGCAGTGCTGCGCGGCGTCGGCACCTCGTCGGACGGCCGCGCGAAGTCGGTATATGCGCCGGTGTCGGCGGGGCAGGCGGTCGCTTTGCGCCGCGCCTATGCGCAAGCCGGCTTCGGTCCCGACACCGTCGAACTCGTCGAAGCGCACGGCACCGGCACGAAGGCCGGCGACGTCGCCGAGTTCGAGAGCTTGCGCAGCGTCTACGCCGAAGCGGATGCCACGCGCACGCAGTGGTGCGCGCTGGGCTCGGTGAAAAGCCAGATCGGGCATACCAAGGCGGCCGCGGGTGCAGCGGGCCTGTTCAAGGCGGTGATGGCGCTGCACCACAAGGTGCTGCCGCCGACGATCAAGGCCGACACCCCCAACCCTAAGCTCGAGCTGTCGCAAAGCCCGTTCTATCTCAACACGACGGTCCGACCCTGGATCCGCGACGCGGCGCATCCGCGCCGCGCAGGGGTCAGTGCCTTCGGTTTCGGCGGCTCGAATTTCCACCTCGCGCTCGAGGAATACGTCGGCTCGGCGCCGCGTGCGGAACGGCTCGCGGCGCAGTCGCACGATCTGGTCGCAGTGAGCGCGACCAGCGCCGAGACGATGCTCGAGCGGATCGCGCTGCTGCGTCGATCCTGCACCAGCCATATCCCCGTGTCTTCGCTCGCGCACGCCTCGCGCGACGAGTTCGACCACACGGCCGCATTTCGCCTCGCACTCGTCGCAGCGAGCGGCGCCGACCTCGACGCGCGGCTGGAAATGGCACACCAGACGATTGCCGCTCACCCCGAGCGCGCATTCCACTTACCGGACGGCACCAGCTACGGCCTCGGCGCGCCCGACGGTGCGCTCGCGCTGCTGTTTCCGGGGCAGGGCAGCCAATACAACCAGATGGGCGCCGCGGCGGCGATGCAGTTCGGCGCCGCGCGCGCGGTGTGGGATCGCGCGGCCGAACTGCGCATCCACGAGATCGTGTTCACCCATTCGGACGACCGGCTCACGCGCACCGAAAACGCCCAGCCCGCGCTATGCCTTACGGCTATGGCGCTACTCGCCGTGTTGCGCGAACTCGGCGTCGAGGGCGCAATGGCCGCCGGCCACAGCTTCGGCGAGATCGTCGCACTGCACGCGGCAGGAGCTATCTCCGAAACCGATGCCTTGCGCATCGCGCGTCACCGCGGCGAACTCATGCGTGACGCGGCGGCGAGCGGCAGCGGCGCGATGTGCGCGTTGGCGTGCTCGATCGAGCGCGCGCGTGAGTTGATCGGTCCGTCGCTCGCGATCGCGAATCACAACGCGCCCGAGCAAGTCGTCGTGTCGGGACCGCTGGAGGCGATCGCCGCGCTCGATGCTCAGGGCGTCGCGGCGAAGCGCCTGCCGGTCGCCGCCGCATTCCATTCTGCCCAGGTCGCGCCCGCGTGCGTGCCGTTCGGCGAATTCCTCGCCACCATCGAATTCGCCGCGCCACGCATGCCGGTCTATTCGAATACGCACGCAGCGCCTTACGTGGACGGAACCGGGGCCGCCGACATCGCCGCAGTCCTTGCGCGACAGATCGCCGAACCGGTGCGCTTCGTCGAGACGATCGAAGCGATGTACGCCGCGGGCGCGCGCTGCTTCGTCGAAGTCGGCCCGGGCACGGTGCTCAAGGGTCTCGTCGGCGCGATCCTCGGTACGCGCGCGCATCGCGCGATAGCCCTCGACCGCAAGGGCAAGTCCGATCTGGAGCCGGTGCTCGCGGGCATCGCGCAGCTCGTTGCCGCGGGCCACGTGACCAAGGTGTCGGCGTTGTTCGCCGACGTACGCGTCCAGGCGCCGCGCGCGTCGCACAAGCACGGCATCGCGATCTGCGGCAGCAACGTCGGCAAACCCTATCCGCCAGCGGATCCGTCGCGCTTGCCCGGCCCCAATCCGGCACGTGCAAATCCAGCACATTCCAATCCGCCGCATGCGCAGTCAGCACCCGTTGTCGAGGTCCGCACCGTGAAACAAGAATCGCAGCTGTCGCCGGCCTGGCTCGCCGCGTTCCAGGAAATGCAGCAGCAGACCGCGAACGCGCACGCCGCGCACCAGCGCGCGCTGAGCGACAGCCACACCCAATACCTCAGGCTCGCCGAGAGCGCGCTCAACGGCCTCACCGCGCTGCTCGGCGGAACGGCCCCCACGGCAGTCGCGATGTCAGTCGCAACGGCGGCTCCCCCGATCGCGGCGCCGCCGACGGCTCTGCCGATGCCGGTCGTGACGGCCGCGCCGGCGCCCGTCGCACCACCGGCTCCCGCCATTGTTGCAGCGCCCGCTGCCGTAGCCGCGCCAGCGCCGAGCACCGACCTCGCTGCGCTGCTCCTCGTCGTCGTCGCCGAAAAGACCGGCTACCCCGCCGAGATGATCAACCTCGATATGGACCTCGAGGCCGACCTCGGCGTCGACTCGATCAAGCGCGTCGAAATCCTCTCCGCGTTGCATGTGCAAGGCGCGGTCGTCGCGCAAACCGATAGCGCGAAGATGAGCGGTATGCACACGCTGCGGCAGATCGCCGAGTACCTGCAGGGCGGAACCGTGGCGAGCGCACCCGTCGCCGGCCTGCCCGTTACCCAGCGGGCCGCAGCCGCCGACGACATCGCCGGAATCCTGTTCGGCGTCGTCGCCGACAAGACGGGTTATCCGGTCGAGATGCTGGACCTTGCGATGGACATCGAAGCCGACCTCGGCATCGACTCGATCAAGCGCGTGGAAATCCTCGCCGCGATGGCCGAGCGTGTGCCCGGCATCGCGAACGACCACGCGCGCCCGTCGGCGCTGCACACGCTGGCCGACATCGTGGCATACCTCGGCGCCACTCCCACGGCCGCGGCGCAGATCGCTGATGCGCCGAAAGCCAAGCCGATGCGCCGCAACGAACTCGGCCGCTTCGCGCTCGAACTCATGCCCGCGCCTGTGTCCGGCTTTGCAGCGCCGGGGCTGGTCGACGGCGAGCCGGTGTTCGTGTTCGGCGCTGCGGGCCTGAACACCGAAGTCGCGACCGTGCTGCGCGGCAACGGTGTCGATGCGCGCGCGGTGGACACGTTGCCCGACGGCGCGAAGCGCTGCGTCTACCTGGGCGGCCTGCGTCGCGTCGAGGATGAAGCGCAGGCAATGGCGGTGAACCGCGAGGCGTTCGTCGTCGCGCAGCGTCTGGCCAGCGTCGACGATGCGCTGTTCGTGACCGTGCAGGACACCGGCGGCCATTTCGGCTTGCGCAACGCCGATGCGCGCCGCGCGTGGCTCGCAGGCCTGCCCGCGCTGGTCAAGACCGCGGCGCTGGAATGGCCGCGCGCGACGCTGAAGTCGATCGACCTGGAACGCGGCGCGCGCGACGACGCGGCGCTCGCCGAGGCCATCGCCGGCGAGCTGCTGCGGGGCGGCGGCGAGATCGAGGTTGCCTTGCCCGCGGCTGGTGGCCGCTACACGCTCAAGAGCGTCTCGCGCGCGGTGCGTCCATCGCTCGCTGCGATCGATGCCGGCGACGTTGTCGTCGTCTCGGGCGGCGCACGCGGTGTGACCGCGGCGTGCATCGTGGAGTGGGCCACGCAGTGCAAGGCGCGGTTCGTGCTGGTCGGACGCACGCCGCTCCGCGACGAACCTGCCGATTGCGCCGGCGTCGTCGACGAAGCGCCTTTGAAGCGCATCGTGCTCGCACGCGGTGAATCGCTGACGCCGAACGAACTGTCGAGGGAAGTCGATCGCATCCTCGGCGCGCGCGAGATCCGCGCGACCCTCGCGGCGATCGAAGCCCAGGGTGCGCAGGTGCGCTACGAGTCGGTCGCGGTCGACGATGCCGCCGCGCTCGCCGCGACGCTCGATCGCGTGCGCGAAGACTGGGGGCCGATCGCGGGTGTCGTGCACGCCGCGGGCGTGCTCGCCGACCGCCGCATCGCCGACAAGACGCTGGCGCAGTTCGACCACGTGTTCGGCACCAAGGTCGGCGGGCTGCACGCCTTGCTTGCCGCAACCGCGGCCGATCCGCTGAAGCTGCTATGCGTGTTCTCGTCGGTGTCGGCGCGCTGCGGCAATACTGGGCAGAGCGACTACGCGATGGCCAACGAGGTGCTCGCCAAGGTCGTCGCGGCCGAGGCGCGCAAGCGCCCGGGCCTGCGCGCGAAGTCGCTGGGCTGGGGCCCGTGGGAGGGCGGGATGGTCACACCGGCGCTGAAGGCGCGCTTCGCCGAGCTCGGTGTGCCGATGATTCCGCTCGAAGCCGGCGCGAAGATGTTCGCCGATGAAATGCGCGATTCGCGTACCGCCGACATCGAGCTCGTGCTCGGTGGCGAGCCGCGCGGCGAAGCGCTGCTGATGGACGGTGCGCAAGCGCGCGTGCAAGGCGTCGAACTCGTTGTCTCGCGCGCCAGCCACGCCTTCCTCGAAGGCCATGCGGTGAAAGGCACGCCGGTCGTGCCGGTCGTGCTCGTCGCCGAATGGATGGCGCGCGCGGCGCGCAGCTTCTGTCCGGGTCTGGCGCTGGCCAGCCTGCACGAGCTGAAGGTGCTCAAGGGTATCCGGCTAGCCGGTTTTGAGAATGGCGGCGATCGCTGCCGCATCGAGGCGACGCCGCTGCCGAGCGCGCGCGGCGCGCAGCTCATGATGACCGTGCGCGACGCGCGCGGCGCACTGAATTACAGCGCGCGCGCGGAATTGTTGCCGGAGCCGCCGAAAGCCAGGCGCGAGGTGCCGGAGCTGGCCCTGGACGCGTGGAGCGGCGAAAGCATCTATCCCGAGTTGCTGTTCCATCGCAAGCAGTTCGAGCTGATCGACGACGTGCACGGCATCTCCGACGAGGGCATGGTCGCGACGGTGCGCGGCGTCGACGCAGCGGGCTGGGACAGCGAGAGCTGGGTGCTCGACATCGCGGCGCTCGACGGCGGCCTGCAGATCGCCGCGCTGCACGGCCGGCGCATGCTCGGCGGCCAGACGCTGCCGACCGCGATCGCGGAGCTGCGGCACTTCGGCGCCGAGCCGATCACCGGCCCGATCACGGCCACCGCGTACCTGCGCAAGGTCGGTACCAGCGACACGACGACGGACATCGTGCTGACCGACAGGATCGGAAGGCGCTACGCCGAGATGCTCGGCGTACAGAACCACGCTCTACCGAATTAATCGCATGTTCGAGCCCATCGTGGAGCCCATCGCCATCGTCGGACGCGCCTGCGTGCTGCCGGGCGCGTTGAGTCCGGCCGCGCTCTGGGACGCGGTCGTCAATGGACGTGATCTGGTCACGCGCGTACCTGCGGACCGCTGGCGTCTCGCGCCTGAGCACGCGTTGTGCGCGCCTGATGCACCGCAGCCGGATCGCACGTGGTCGGATCGCGGCGGCTACGTGGAGGGCTTCGAGTCGATCTGGAATCCTCACGGCTTCGCGGTCTCGGCAGCCGAGATCGAGGGGCTGGACCCGCTGGTGCACTGGACCTTGCATTGCGCGCGCGAGGCGCTGCGCGACGCGCGCGCGGCGGGCCGCGTGGGCGCGATCTTCGGCAATCTCGGCTTCCCGACCGCGCAGATGGCGGCGTTCTGCGAACAGGTGTGGACCGGCGAAGGGGAGGTCGATCCGCGCAACCGCTTCATGAGCGGCGGCACCGCGGCGATGCTCGAGCGCGCGCTGGCGCTCGAGGCCGGGAGTTTCTGTCTCGATGCCGCGTGCGCGTCATCGTTTTACGCGATAAAGCTCGCGTGCGACGCACTGCACGATGGCCGCGCCGACGTGATGCTCGCGGGAGCCGTGCAGCGCGCGGACGATCTCTTTCTCCACGTCGGCTTCAGTGCACTCGGCGCGCTGAGCAAGTCGGGGCATTCGCGACCGTTTCATCGCGACGCCGATGGATTGGTGCCGGCCGAAGGCGCGGCGTTTCTGGCGCTCAAGCGCCTGGCCGACGCGCGCCGCGACGGCGACACGATCCATGGCGTGATCCGCGGCATCGGGCTGTCGAACGACGGCCGCGGCAAAGGGTTCCTGGCGCCGAGCGAAGAGGGGCAGCGGCGCGCGATCGGCGCTGCGTATGCGATCTCGGGTATCGATCCGATGCAGGTTTCGCTGCTCGAATGCCACGCCACCGGCACGCCGGTGGGCGATGCCACGGAGTTGCGCAGCAGCGCGAGCGTGTTCGCGCAGGCGCGCGCGTTGCCGATAGGCTCGCTCAAATCCAACCTCGGTCACCTCATCACCGTCGCGGGCGCGGCGGGCCTGATCAAGGTGCTCGAAGCGATGCGTGCCGGCGTGCGTCCGCCCACCTTGCATTGCGGCGAGCCTACTCTGGCCTTGCAGCAGACGCCGTTCCGGTTGTTGCGTGAGGCCGAGCCGTGGACCAGCGACGGCCCGCGTGTCGCGGCGATCTCTGCCTTCGGCTTCGGCGGCAACAACGCGCATCTGATCGTTTCGGAAGACGACAACCGCATCCCTTGTGACCGCGTCGCTGCCGTCGCGCGTCCGGTCGCGATCGTCGGCATCGGCGTGAAGATCGCCGATGCACCCGATCGCGCCGCGTTCGCGCGCGCGCTGTTCGACGACCGAATGCACTCGGACGCTCGCGCATCGCGCGACGGCTGCATGGACTCGTTCGAGCTTGATATGGACGGCCTGCGTTTTCCGCCGCGCGACCTCGAGCAGGCGCTGCCGCAGCAACTGGCGCTGCTCGCTGCCGCCCGCGAGGCGCTCGCGGAAACCACACCGCTGCCGCGCGAACGCAGTGCGGTTCTGATCGGCCTGGAGCCGGACCCGGAAGTCGCGCGCCACGGCGCGCGCTGGCGGCTCACCAACGGTCGCGATGACGACTGGGCGGTACGGGCGCGCGCGGCGCTGGTGCCGGCGCTCGACGCCGCCGCCGTGTTGGGCTCGATGCCGAACATTCCGGCCAATCGCCTGAACTCGCAGTTCGACCTCGGTGGGCCGTCATTCACGCTGCAGGCTGGCGCTGCATCAGGGACACACGCACTGCGTATCGCGGCGCGTGCGCTCGCGTGCGGCGAACTCGACGCCGCGATCGTCGGCGCGGTCGATTTCGGATGCGAGGCGGTACACCGTGCGGCGAGCGGGGAGGGGGCCGGCGACGCGGCGGTGGCACTGGTACTCAAGCGGCTCGAGGATGCGCAGCGCGATGGCGATCGTGTCTATGCCCTGATGGACACTGACGCGCTCGTGGACGATACCTATGCAGACGCCAGATCAGCCGCGACCGAGGCGGCGCCGTCGCGACTGAACGCGCTCCTGCAAGCGCGCTTTGGCTACGCGCAGGCCGCTTTCGGACTGGTGGAAACCGCCGCTGCAGCACTCGCGCTGCATCATCGGCGCGATTTCGACGGCGAGCCGTGGCTCTGCGCGGAGCCGCGCCGCGCGGCGAATCTTCTCGAAGCCTCGGCGCATCCACGCCGTGCCGAACACGCGGCCGCGCGATTGCATTGTTTCGCGGGTGCGAACAAAGGTGAGTTGATAGCCGCGCTGAATCAGGATCATCGCGGTCTCGACGGCCCGGCGCGCTGCGTGCTCGTCGCGACCGAAGCATCGCTGGCCGCGGTGCGCGCGCGCGCGATCGCGCACCTGGAAACAGGTGCGCCCGCCGGCCGCAGCGTGTTCTTCCGCGCGCAGCCGATCGTCGGGGAGATCGCGTTCGCATTTGCCGGCGCCGGTGCGTCGTACCGCGGCATGGGCCGCGACCTGCTGCTGCACCTGCCGCAACTGCATGAACGCCTGCGCACGCGCAGTCAGCGCCTCGCGACCGCGCTCGACTGGTCCTTCGCGGCGAGTGCCGCGGCGCCGAGCGTATTCGAGCAGCTATGCGGTTCCTCGGCGCTGTCGCAGCTGCATCTGGCGTTGAGCGAGGGTCTGCTCGGCCTCAAAGCCGACGCATGGCTCGGCTACTCGTCGGGCGAGACGAACGCGTTGATCGCGGCAGGAGTCTGGAATGATCCCGACGCGCTGATGGCTGACATGGAGTCGTCGGGGCTGCTCGAGCGCGAGCTCGCCGGCCACTTCGATGTGCTTACGCGCGCGTGGGACGAACCGGCCCGCGGCCCCGGTGCAGTGTGGGAATGCTGGACCGTCGCCGCAGCGCTGGATGATGTGCGTCGCGCACTCAATGGTCTGGATCGCGTGCACATCGCGATCATCAACGATGACGCGAGCTGCCTCGTCGCGGGCGCAACAGCCCAGTGTGCCCGCGTGGTCGAACGGCTCGGTGCGGCGCGCTGCATGCGGCTGGACTATTCGCTCGTGGTGCATGTGCCCGAGCTGCGCGGCGTCGAGCGCGCGTGGCTAGGCGTGCACCGCCGTGCGACATCGGCACCGCGCCGCGGGCGTGTCTACAGCACCGCGAGCGGCCGGCCGTATGCGCCGGACACCGAGGCCTGCGCGCAGGCGATCCTTGCGCAGGCGGTGGACACGATCGACATGCGTACGCTCGTCGAGAATGCATGGAACGACGGCGTGCGCGTGTTCGTCGAACACGGACCGGGCGGCACCTTCGGCCGTGCGATCCGTCACGTGCTCGGCGCGCGCGAGGCGCTCGTGGTGAGCCTCGACCGTCAAGGCGATGGCATCGAGACCGTGCTCGGCGCGGCCGCGGCGCTGCTCGCCGCCGGCGTGGCGGTGGATCATCGCGCACTCGAGGCTGCGCTCGCGCCGGTGGCGCGCGTCGAACCCCAGCGTCCGCGTCGCTTCGACGCGCATCCGCCGCCGGTGCACCTGCCGCCACGCGAAGAGCCGTTGCAGATGATGGCGCCTGCGCCGCGGCTGCCGGCGGTTCTGGAGGGCACCATTTTCGAACGCACGATTCGCGAGCCGGCGATCGCGGCGTCGCCCGTCGCGGCGCCAGTGCTCGTCGCATCGCCGCTGGTACGCGCGACACACCCCGCGCTCGAAGGCATCCGCGCTGAGCTTGCGCGACTCGCCGAGGTGCAACAGGCGTTCACGGAAGCGCAATCCAGCGGGCACGCTCAGTTCCTTGCCTTGCAGGCCAAAGCGACCGACGTGCTGTTGCGCGCCGGACGACACGGCGCGGACCGGCTCGCAATCCCATCGCCGACATTCCCACCGATATCGGAGCGACATCAGCGAAGCTGGCCCGAGCGGGGAGACACGCAATGGGGAGCCAAGCGGGAATCCAGCGACGCTGCAGTCCACACGCACGGGCAAGATCGCTTGCCTCCTGCCTTCCCAGACGGGACGAAGCGCGCCGTGCGCTTTACGCGCGATGACCTCCTGGTCCACGCCGACGGCAACATCTCGGCGATCTTCGGCGCGCAATTCGCCGCGCAGGACGGCTTCAAACGGCAGGTCCGCATGCCGCGTCCTCCGTTGCTGCTCGCCGACCGCGTGACTGCGCTCCATGCCGAGCCGATGAGCATGGGCAAGGGTTCGATCACCACGCAGACCGACATCGGCGCCGAGCCCTGGTACCTGCACCAGGGCCGTATGCCGGGCGGCGTGATGGTGGAGGCCGGGCAGGCCGACCTGATGCTGATCTCCTACCTCGGCGTCGACACACTCAATCGCAGCGAGCGCGTCTACCGGCTGCTCGGCTGCGAACTCACCTACCACGGCGAGCTGCCACGCGCGGGCGAGACGATCACCTTCGACATCCATCTCGACGGACACGCCGCACAGGGCGACGTGCGCCTCATGTTCTTCCACTACGACTGCGTCAACGGCAGTCGCAAGCAACTGACGGTCCGAAACGGGCAGGCCGGATTCTTCACCGATGCCGAGCTCGCCGGCTCTGCGGGTTGCCTGTGGACGCCTGAAGGTCAGGCGATCGTCGCGAACCCGCGCCTGGATCCGCCCCGCGCGATGAGCCAGCGCACGCGTTTCGATCGCGCCGCGCTCGAGGCTTTCGCGAGCGGCGATACGCAGGCGTGCTTCGGTGCCGGTTTCGAGCTTGCGCGCACGCACACGCGCAGCCCACGCATCCAGTCCGGCGACATGCTGCTGCTCGACCGCGTGAGCGCGTGTGAGCCGCGTGGCGGCCCCTGGGAGCGCGGATACCTCAAGGCCGAGCTCGACATCGATCCATCGCGCTGGTTCTTCGACGGGCATTTCAAGAACGATCCGTGCATGCCCGGCACGCTGATGCTGGAAGGGTGCCTGCAGGCGCTCGCGTTTCATCTCGCTGCGTGCGGCTACACGCTCGAGCATGACGGTGCGCGTTTCGAGCCGGTGCCCGAACTCCCCTACAAGCTGCAGTGCCGCGGCCAGGTGATCCCGAGCTCGACGCTGCTGGTGACTGAGGTGTTCGTCGAGGAGATCGTTGCGGGACCGGTGCCGACGATCTGGGCCGACCTGCTGTGCACGGTGGATGGCCTCAAGGCGTTCCACGCACGGCGTCTTGCGCTGCGCCTGGTGCCGGGTTTTCCGGCCGAGGACAGCGAGGGTCTGCTCGCGTCGGCGCTGGGCCGCCCGTCGCGCGCGTTCGGGACGATGTACGAGCGCTTCGACGGCACGCTGCGTGCGCCGCGCCTGCCGGCGCCGCCGTACCTGTGCATGAGCCGCATCGCGCGCGTCGACGGTACGCAGGGCGAGATGCGCGCCGGCGCGCGCGTGGTCGCCGAATACGGGGTGCCGCGCGATGCCTGGTATCTCGACGACGTCGGCGTCGTGCCGTTCGCGGTACTGCAGGAAGCCGCGCTGCAACCGTGCGGGTGGCTGTCGAGCTGGGCCGGTTGCGCGCTGGCCAGCGAGGAAGAGCTGCGCTTCCGCAACCTGGACGGCCGCGGCACACAGCACTCCGAATTGCGAGGCGGCGAGACGCTCAGCACCGAAGCCACGCTCACGTCGGTCTCCGCGTCGGGCGGCATGATCATCGTCGCGTTCGACGTGCGCTGCGCGGTCGGTGCGCGCGAGATCTACACGCTGAAGACGGTATTCGGATTCTTCCCGCGCGCCGCGCTCACGGTGCAGGCCGGCCTGCCGCGCAGCGATCTGCACGAGGCACTGCTCCGCCGCGAACCGAACGCGGCGCACGAGCTCGATGAAACATCGATGCTGCGCATGATCGATCGCGTCGACGGACTCTGGCCTGAGGCGATTCGCGCGTGCAAACGCGTCGACGCTGGCGAGTGGTTCTTCAAGGCGCACTTCTTCCAGGATCCCGTGCAACCCGGTTCGCTCGGTGTGCAAGCGATGCTGCAGGCGCTGGAGCAGTGGCTGCGCCTGACGCGCGGTGCATCGGCCGGCGCCGTGGCGCCGCTGCTCGGACGCGAGCACACGTGGAAATACCGCGGGCAGGTACTGCCGCACCACGGCGACGTGGTGATCACCCTGCAGGTGACTGAGCCCGGCTCCGACTACGCCATCGCCGAAGCGAGCCTGTGGGTCGACGGCGAACGGATCTACGAGGCGAGCGGGATCGGCCTGCGCCTCTGACGGCGGGTCGGGACCTGACCTGCGGGATGGGGCGGGCATCGAGCGCGGCAGAATGCGGTCGGAGCCGCAAAACAGATCGCCTTTCTTCGTTGACGTGCCGCGCTGGAACTCCAGTTCTCGCCGCAGCCCGGTCGCGAATCGCGCCGCTCCGCACGAACGAACCGTCGGGCAACGGCTAGCCGGCCTTGTCCTGTTTGACCGTCTCGGTATGAGCGGCAGCCAGCCATACGCCACCAACGCGAACCCAGGTGGTGGTGTCCAGGCAAACCATCTCCTGAGGCTGACCCTTCATCTCGAATTTTTGCACCACCTCGTAGGTTGCGACCGCCACATCCGGGGTAGGGAAGAGGACTTTCTCGTTGGAAAAGGAGAACGCGGTGATCTTCGCCCGGCCTTCCTTGGCCATCGTGATGTACTCGGTCGGGCTGAAATGGTGGATACCGAACATGGCCACACTGGTCGCCGTTTCGGTCAGCAGCGCCGCCGCTTTTTCCGGCGCCTGGTCCAGCATCGACTGCCAGAATTCGGTCTCAAGCTTCATGATGTCAGCTGCACTGGTCATGTCGTTCTCCTGGTGCTGGGAGACGGGGGTTTTTCGAGTGCGCCTCGGCCTCAGGTTGGCCGGTCATGCCTGCCGCGCTCGCGGTACAGGCGAAAATCTGTGGAAAATTCCGCGCGAACATTTTTTGCTGCGCATTCGACAAGTTCTGAAGGAACTGCTGCCGCAAGGCTCATGCGGACGAATTCGGATGAAACCCGATGACACGGGGCAGGGTTTAGTCGCTGCGGTGCATAGGCGGCGTGAAGCAGTGCGAAAGTCTACGTGGCCCTGTCAGCTGCACCGCCCGATGAACCGGGCGGTGCAGTTCTTCCTACGCTACACGTGTCAAACCATCGGCAGCGGCATCAGTTGCCGTTGTTCGCGTTGTTGGCAAAGTAGTGGTAGTTGTCGGCGTTCCGCGCCGCCGACGCCGGATTGCTGACCGCGAGGTTGTGCGAGTTCGTCGTGCCGTAGGTCACGTCGTCGGTGTTTGCCACGACGTCGAAATGGCTGACTTCATGCACGAGGATGCTGCCCTTGGAATACGGCGCACCGGCATTGGGATAGCCCCAGTACGACGAGCACAGGTGGATGCGGTACGGCTGGTTCGGGTAGACGTACGCAATGGCGGTCGGCGCGGCCGGGCAGGTGCAGTTGAACACGAACGGCTGGCCTGACAGCGCGTTGTAGATGCGCGTGAAGTTCGAGCGTACCGTCGAGTAGCGCGACGCGTTGTACGTACCGAACCACCACGTGTAGCGCGTGCCCGTGCTGCCGGCATTGAGATAGTTGCGCGAGCTGTTCGCGTAGGTTGTCGCCTGCGTACGCGCCGCGGGCATCGCGTTCTTCTGCGAGGTCGAGCAGCTTTCATAGCTGTTGGTCGCCGCGAGCAGGACTGGGCCGGCCTTGTGCGCAGGCGAGTCGAACGCATCGACCGCCGTGTCGACGTGGATCGACGTCGCGGCCGCCCGATCGAAGTCGAGATAGCCCGCGTCGATGCCACCCTTTGCGGTCTGGCCGACTTCGGCGATCACATCGCGCGCATCCCGCGCATAGCGCACCTCGTACTGGCCGCCCGCCTTCATGTCGTAGTACGCCGTCAGGTCGACCTCGGCCGCGAGCGTGGCGCCTGGTGCGAGTTCGACGTAGTCGGTCCCCGCGGGCGACGTACGCATGGCCAGAATGCCCTCATAGGCGACAGGCTCGCCGTTCTTCGTCACCTGGAACAGCTCTGCGGAGAGGCCGTCGAGCGGTGTCTGCCAGCGCAGCACATGCAGGGTACGGTCGGTGTGGTTCGTCAGCGCGTAGTGAATCTTGCCGCTGCCGTAGTCGCTCGTGGCGAGCGGTTCGGACAGGGCGACGTCGAGCCCGGCAGCGCCGGCGGTTCCCATGAGGCCGAGTGCAACAAGTCCTGCGAGAAGTCTGTACATTGAAGTTCCTCCCAAAAGCATTTTTGTGGATGGTTAATGTCACCGGCGCACGATCCCCCGTGACCATGCGCCAAGAGTGGACAACGCGAAAAAGCAAGGATGTTCGACTCAGGGAGCGATAGAACCAAAAGGAATACCGCTCGACAAGCGACTGACCGCGAAAAAATGCAGGTTGCGGTCTGGCGCCGGTTCAACTCATCGGGATCGAGGGACGCCAATGAGCCGCCGCAGTGATCCCCGCCCAGACATCCGTGAGGCAGCTGCTCAGCCGCTCGCGCGCGGCAAGCGACCACATGAAATCCACCTCTCACGGCAGCGACGGCTGCGGGCCATGCCGTGCCGATAGCTTTTTTTGATGCCGGAGCGCCGACGCGCCTCAACACCATTTGCACGATGGCACTAAGCTGTCAATTCAACGGCCGAGCGACGTAGAATTCTTATCGACCAACGATCATGAATGGGCAAGGATTTCCGGATTCTGTGGGGCATTCTTGAACGCATCTCGGCTGAACCCCGCAATGCGTCAACGAGGCGCCATGCTCGCGGCACCAGACTCATCGCTTGACTGGAACAGCATTGCGATCGCGTGAAAGCGACGCCCTGGTTTGTCTAGGTCAGTGTGATCAGCGACAGCGCCGATGACACCGATTCCACGACGTTGCCATGCGCGGAGTTCGAAATCGGGCCGTTGCCCCTGGTAAGTGCGAGCAAGCCCCATCCAACAGCCCAACAGGCCTTGCGCGCCGGGAGCCAAATGCTCTATCCGATTTTGACCATCCTCGCGGGCCTCGCGCTACTCGCGGTCGGCGCCGAGGTTCTGGTTCGCGGCAGCTCCAGCATCGCCCTGCGGCTTGGCGTTACGCCCTTGGTCATCGGCCTCACCATCGTGGCGTTTGGCACCGGCACGCCGGAATTGCTGGTCAGCATCGAGGCGGCCAGCACGGGCAACAGCGGATTGGCGCTCGGCAACATCGTCGGATCGAACATCAGCAATGTCGCGTTGATCCTGGGCTGCGCGGCACTTGCTCGTCCCCTGCGGGTACGCTCGATCCTGTTGCGTCGCGAAGTACCGCTGATGATCGTGGTGACCTTGTTGCTTTGCGTGATGCTGCTCGATGGCGGACTGAGTCGGCTCGATGGCGCGATTCTGCTGCTTGGCTCGATCGTGTACACGGTGGGTGCCTACGTGTTCGCTAAGCGCGATCGCAGCCGCGAAGTTGCGGCTGAGTATTCTGACGCCATGCCGCCGGTAACCCGTGCGTCCTGGATCGACATGCTCTACATCGTCGGGGGGCTGGTCGCTCTGATGCTCGGCGCGAAACTGCTGGTGAGCGGAGCGACCGTCGTGGCAGTGGCGCTCGGAATGAACCAGGTGGTGATCGGACTGACCGTCGTCGCGATCGGCACGAGCATGCCCGAGTTGGCAACATCGGTAGTGGCCGCGTTGAAGGACGAAACTGACGTCGCCTTCGGCAACGTGCTCGGCTCGAACATCCTCAACATACTTTGCATCCTGGGCCTGGTTGCGCTGATCCAACCCTTCGGCGCCGAGGGCCTGACCACTCTCGATCTGGCGGTGTTGGCCGGCAGCGCGATCGTGCTTTTGCCCCTGATGTCACGAGGGTCGATCCTCAACCGCTGGGAAGGCGCTGGACTGCTCGTTGGCTACGTGATCTACGTCGGGATCCTGGTTTCGCGTTGAGCCGCGGAAGTGTCGCCCGATGAGCGGCGCAGTTCGTCTCCGTTATCGTCGCACTTGTGATGGAATCCGGCGCAGTTTGGCAACGGCATCCGTTGTCGTATGCCCGGCTCGGCCCGTGGATACACGCTCGGCCAATCTGCGTCCGCAGGTGACGAGCGGAATGGGATTGGTCGCGGCGCTTGCCGGTGGCATCGGGAGCTTGGGTGGACCGTTGATCCAGCGTGCCGGGTGTTTGGCGTAGGTGTCGTCGAGCGTGATCTGGCGGACAACTGCGGCGGGAAGCCAGCCGCAGACGGCACGCGCCTGCGGCACGGATGGGTGTTGCCGACATTCGGCACGGCCGCAACGCCGAGCCCTCGAAAGCAAGCGCCCGGATCACCCGGGCGCCATGCCTGCTCTTACTGGCCTTCCGGCAGTGTCATCCAGGGCACATTGCCGAAGACGCCCGTGCGAAGGCGAACCAGCGGGTCGGCCTCGGTCCGGTTTTCGATCCGCAGGAAGCCATCGCCCATGTCGATCGCCAGGTAGCCGTCGCGTCCACCGGCGGACGCGGCGCGCCATTCGAAGCCGAGCAGTCCGAACGAGGCGTCGATGCGGTGCCAGGTGCTGCGTTCATCGTGCCCGACGGCATTGCTGGTGACGATGCGCAGCAGCGCCACGTCTCTGAACCGGACGAGTTCCAGGCGGAACAGCGCGGCGCCGTTCGCCGATTCTCCGGCCGCCATGATCAGCGGCACGCTGCTCAGTTCCTGCAGCAGAGCCGGCGCGATGCGTACCCGAACGCCGGCCGGATCGAGCGGCTCCAGAATGTGTGTGAGCGGCCCATCCCCGAAACCGTCGATGAAGATCGCCAGCGTATCCACATCGGTCGCGCTGTCATTGGCCGGGTTGTTGTCGGTGCTGCCCGTGGAAGTGACCGTCGCGGTGTTGCTGATCTGGTCGTTCGCATCGCCGCCGAATACCGTGCTCGAGTAGACATAGGTGACGCCGCTCCCGACCGGCAGGGTCGCTGGGGTATTCATCGTCGTGCCCGTACCGTCACTGCAGCTGGCGCCACCGTAGGGCAGACAGATCCAGCTGGCGAGGTACAGGCCCGGCGGCAGGACGTCGTTGACGGTGGCGGTCGCGGTACTTGGTCCCGTGCTGTTGGTGACCGCGATGATGTAGTTGATGGTCCTGCCTACGCCGACCACGCTGCGGTTGTCAGTCATCGACAAAGCCAGGTCGGCGCTCGGTTGCAGCGTGTCCGTATCGGTAGCGGTGTTGTTGGCCAGGTTCAGGTCGAGCGTTCCAATAGCCGCCGTAACCGTGGCCGTATTGACCAGCGTGCCGGTCGCCGTCGGATCGATCGCGCAGGTCGCCGTGTAGATCACCGACGCCGCAGCGGGCAGGTTGACCGTATCGTTGATAGTGCCGCTGCCAGCCGCCGTGCAGGTGCCGCCGCCCGAACCGGCGCAGGTCCAGGTGCACGTCAACGCCGCAGGGAAGGGGTCGGCGACCGTGGCCGCCGTGGCCATCTGCGGGCCGGCGTTGGTCGCGGTGATCGTATAGGTCACCGAACTGCCCGGTACCGCGGACACCACGCCGTCGCTCTTGGTCACGGACAGGTCCGCCCCGTCCAGCGGCGTGGTATCGCCGGCCGTGTTGTTGGCGGTCGTCGGATCGACGCCATTAGTGCTGTCATCGGCGATGCTGCAGCTGTTCGCAATCTGGCTGACACCGGCCGGAATGGCGCCGGATACGGTCACGGCGAACGTTGTGGTCTGATTGCCCGAACCCGCACTGAGCGCGCCGACGCTCAAGGTGCAGCTGGAGCCGGCATTGTTGTTGGGGGCACAGACCCAGCCGGCCGTGCTGGCACCGGCGTTGAACGTACTGCTCTGCGGCACCGTTTCGCTCAGCACCACGCCGGTCGCGCCCTGATTGCCGGTGTTGGCATAGGTCAGGGTGTAGGCGACGGTACCTCCCGGCGCCACGGTCGCGCCGCCGTCGGATTTGCTAACCGTCAGATCCGGCGTGGCGTTGAGCGGCGTGGTATCGCCGCCGCTGTTGTTGGCCGGTGTCGGATCGACGCCGTTGGTCCCGTTGTCGGCGATTGATGCGTTGTTGGTCAGCGCCGCGACACCCGCCGGCAGCGGATTGACCACGGTGACCGCAAAGGTTGCCGACTGTGTGCCCGTCGCAGCGGTGACGGAACCCACGGACAGGGTGCAACTGGAGCCGGCGTTATTGTTCGGGGCACAGACCCAGCCGGCCGTGCTGGCACCCGGGTTGAACGTGCTGTGCTGCGGCACCGTTTCGGTCAGCACCACGCCCGTCGCGCCCTGATTGCCGACGTTGGCGTAGATCAGGCTGTAGGCGACCGTACCGCCCGGCGCCGCGCTCGCGCCGCCATCGGATTTGCTCACCGTCAGATCCGGGGTGGCGTTGACTGGCGTGGTGTCGCTGGCGCTGTTGTTGGCCGGGGTCGGATCGACGCCATTGCTGCCGTCATCGGCGAGGCTGCAGCTATTGGAAATCTGGCTGACACCGGCCGGAACCGAGCCAAGTACGGTTGCGGCGAACGTTGTCGTCTGATTGCCCGAACCGGCACTGAGCGCGCCGATGCTCAGGGTGCAGCTGGAGCCGGCATTGTTGTTGGGGGCACAGACCCAGCCGGCCGTGCTCGCGCCGGCGTTGAACTGCGTATTCGCCGGTACGGTTTCGGAAAGCACCACGCCGGTCGCGCCCTGATTGCCGGTGTTGGCATAGGTCAGGGTGTAGGCGACGGTACCTCCCGGCGCCACGGTCGCGCCGCCGTCGGATTTGCTCACCGTCAGATCGGGGGTGGCGTTGAGCGGCGTGGCATCGCTGCCGCTGTTGTTGCCCGGGGTTGGATCGGGGCCGTTCGTGCCGTCATCGGCGAGGCTGCAGGTGTTGGCAATCTGGCTGACACCGGCCGGCACCGAGCCGGCTACGGTTGTGCCAAAAATCCGCGTCTGATTGCCCGAACCGGCACTGAGCGCGCCGACGTTGAGGGTGCAGCTGGAGCCCGCGTTGTTGTTGGGGGCACAGACCCAGCCGGGCGAGCTGACGCCGGCGTTGAACTGCGTGTTCGCCGGTACCGTTTCGGTCAGCACCACGCCGGTCGCGCCTTGATTGCCGGCGTTGGCGAAGGTCAGGGTGTAGGCGACAGTACCGCCCGGCGCCACGCTCACGCCGCCGTCGGATTTGCTCGCCGTCAGATCCGGGGCAGCGTTGAGCGGCGTGCTGTCGCTGGCGCTGTTGTCGGCCGGAGTCGGGTCGGTGCCGCTGGTTCCATCGTCGGCGACCGACGCCGTGTTGGTCAGCGCCGTTACGCCCGTTGCGAGCGGGCTGACCACGGTAACCGCGAAGGTCGCGGTCTGTGGGCCTGCCGCGGCGGTGACGGAGCCCACGGCGAGGGTACAGATCGCACCGGCGTTGTTGTCCGGCGCGCAGACCCAGCCGGCCGTGCTGGCACCCGCGTTGAACGTGCTGTTCGGCGGCACCGTCTCGGTAAGCACCGTGCCGGTGGCATCGGCTGCCCCATTGTTCCGGTACGTCAACGTGTAGGCCACGCTACCGCCGGGACTGGCGCTCACGCCGCCCTCGCTCTTGGTGAGCGACAGGTCCGGTGGCGCCAGGGCGGTGTAGCAGACTGTGGCATCGCCGAGTGACGGTGTTGCAGTCGGGTTCGTGCTGCTCAGGTTGGCCCGGTAGCGCAGGTAGCGCTGCCCGTTGAACTGCGCCAGGGAGGCGCCGCTGCTGAAGTAGCTGGCGGCGGTGCCATCCGGGCCCACAAAATTGAACGGACCTGTGGCCTGATTGCTGGCCGCCGCCTGGAAGCGCAGCGCCGTATCGGTCGGCTCTGTGCCAGTCCACGACAGGGTCGTCCATTTCGAGTACGCGCCCGCCACCGGGTTGGTGTCCTTGAGTGCCGAGGTCTGCTCGCCCGAGGCGACATAGCCGAGGTCGACGTAAAGACGGAAGCCATGATCGTTGTTCGCAGTGCCGGCCGCGCCGGCCCAGGTGCTGCCGCTGTTGGACGAACTGGCCCGACGGCCGCCGGCATAGGGGTTCTGCAGCGCGGTGGCGCCGGTACCGGCGCTGACCGTGCCGAAGTAGCCCGGTGCCGGCGTGCCGGCGGGTATCGGACTGGCCGGCCGCCAGACCAGCGCGTACTGCGTTCCGGCAGTGAGCGTCACCGGCGGGGCGAAGGTGGCCGTGAAATAGGCACCGGCCCCGTTGCAGAAGCCGCCGATCGTTGCGGTGGCCAGATCAGCGCCGGTCGGCAGGTTGGCCGCGGCATTGCGGATCGACACGGTGAGGTTCGGCATGGAGACGGCCGCACAGTTCAGGCTGAACAGGTTCAGGTCCACCTTGACCACCGGCCCGGTGATGGCAGGAGTGAACGTCTGTCCGAGCCAGGTCGTGGCTGTGGTGCCGGCACCCTGCGTCCCCAGCGTCGTGTTCTGCTGGTCGACCGGCATGGCGCTCTGCAGAACCACGCTGTCGGGCTGGATGTCCACATCCACCGCGGTCTGCAGGCCCGCCTGGAAATCCGCCCGCGTCGTATCGATCGGGCAGGCGGCCGTGGCAGCGGAATCGAGCACCAGGTTCTGCGTCGTCGTCGCGGCATCGGCGACGACGAGGCTGTTCGCACTGGCGCTGACATAGCCGGACCGGCTCGCCACGATCAGCGGGTAGGTGCCCGCCGGGATGCTGCTGAACTGATACAGCCCATTGGCGTCGGTCGTGGTGACGCGGCTGCCCAGAGCGACCGTTGCGCCGGCCAGTGCGGTACCGCCGACCTGCGCGGTGATCGTGCCGGACACCGTGCCGCCGGCACCGACCGGCGTGCAGCTCGGAAAGGCAAACGAGCCGATCCGGGTCTGGTAGTTCAAGCCATCCGCGACGTAATACTGGTTGGTGTACCAGAACGTGCAGCCATCCGGATCCAGGGTCATCGAACTGTAGTCACCCCAGCGCGCTGAACCGACCTGGGCACCGGTGCCCTGGATCAGCAACTGTTCGGTCTGACTGAAGGTATTGACCGGATCGGACGCGAGCCGGCCGGCGTAGGCGATCGCCGGTTTGGTCGTGCTGCTGGACGTGCTGTAACCCATGACCATGTCGCCGGCACGATTGAGCGCCAGGCTGGGCATGAAGCGGTGCAGCACATTGGCGCCGTCCGGGTCCCAGGTCGCCGCCTGCGGCAGCGCCGCCGCCACGATGCCACCGGTCACGTCGGCCTGGTACCAGCGCGGCGCGGCGAAGCCGGTCGTATTGGCGCGACGGACCGTGTGGGTGTTCCACAGCGATTCGACGCCGCCGAAGTTGGTGTACTGGTTCTGCATCATCGCGCGAATCGGCAGCACGTCGACGGCGGTGCCGCCCAGGGCGGGCGCGTTGGGCACGGTTGCATTCGGCCAGCTGGTGCCGGCAAGGGGCACGCTTGGGCCGGTAAAGGTCGACTGCGAGACGCGTTCCCAGTTGACGCGAAACTCATACACCGTCAAGCCGTTAAGGAACTGCCAGGACGACACGAAATAATTCGGGCGCCCCGGTGGTGGCGTGCCGGTCTGCAGGCGGGCGTTGGCCGGCAGCAGGGTGAAGTCAGCGGCTGGCGCGTCGAATGACACGACCTGTACCGTCGGCTGGGCCGCGTACATCTGCGCCTTGTTGAGCGCGTACACGCGCGAGCCCTGGAAGGCGGCGCCGGAGGCATAGCCGAACATGTTCACCGACATGTAGATGCCATCGGGCCAGATGCCCAGCTTGGGATAGTCGCCAAGCCCGCCGGTGGTGTTGATCGAGTAGAAGGCCCAGCCGCCGGTGAGCGGGTTGCCGGTGAGGGAAACCGCAAAACACTGGAACGCACCCGGCGGATTGATGACGTTGTTGCCGCCATCGAGTTCGAAGGCGAAATCGGTCAGGATCCAGCGATCCTCGAAGGTGTCGTACAGCACCACCGGATCGCCGAAGTTCGCGGTGTCGCACAGATTGCCGATGTTGCCCTGGCTCATCAGGGTGTCGAAGCTGAACGCGGCTTCGCGAACGCCATCGGACTTGCGGTAGATGCCGATCGACGAATTGATCGCCTGGATGTAGTACACCGGCCCGACGTCGCCATTGGTATCCGGCGGATGGCCGCTTCCCCAGGTGCTGAAGTCCAGCCCCTCGAAATTGGCGATCGGCGGCGGCGCCGGTGCGCGCCGGGCCGGCGCCAGCTCGGGCGATGCCGCCGGGCCGCCGGGCAGTGCGAGCGGGATGCGCGGCGGATCGCCGTGCTCGGGACGCTCGCGGCGTCGTGGCGAGTTCTGCGGCAGCGAACGCAGATCCAGCGCGCGGCTCGCCCCGCGGGTCATGACCGATTCCTTCGCCTCGGCGCCGCGCATCGGCTGCGGTGCTGCCGCCTGTCTCTCCGACATCTGCGCCGATGCGCCGACGCTGACCACACTCATCGCCAAACCAAACACGTACCTGATCATCCCCATCCCCTGTGATGAGAGCGGTGAACCCGAAACCGGCGATCATCGCCCGCGCCCAGGATGAGGCCCAAGTCAGGCCCCGGCGCGGAGAGTGGTCCTACCGGCGATGCAGGTCAAATCTGTCATGTGTCCCGCTCGCTACCTGAACGCGCCGGCGGTAAACGGCTCCGATCCGCACTAGCACACATGTGCAACCTGGCAACCATCGAGCACCGAGTCGCGCACTCTCGGCGGCGAGGTCGCCGACGGCTACGAGGTTTTGCACCTTCATGACGTCCGGTGTCGCTGGCTGTCGGACGTCGCGACACGGTGTCTGCGCGAGCAAGGCCAACGCTAAGCCCTGGATCTCACCGGTGTGCGAGATCAGATCGCAGCAGCCGCCACTAAGCAGGTCGCGGCCGCCAACGACCGCAATCGTTGGGCCAAGGCCCGGCACATCGCTCGCTCACCGACTTGAGTGCTCAGTCGGCGGAGAGGCGCGACATAGGCAGACCGCCGCTGAAACGACAACGCCGGCCATCAGCCGCTTGCGGCTTGACATCCAAAATAATGCCATGCAGCATACCTTGCATTGCAAGGTACTATGGATGGCACAAAACCATGGCCGAAGACGAACAGGAAAAATGGCAAATCCAGTTGCGTAAGGGCGCGCTCGAGCTGGTGATCCTGGCCAGCCTGCGGGGAGGGGCGGTCTACGGGCTGGCGCTGCTGCGCCATCTTCAGCAATTTCCCACCACGGCCATCACAGAAGGAACGCTGTATCCCCTGCTGGACCGTCTCAAGCGTGACGGGCTGCTGGACGCCAACTGGATGCAGGAAGGGGAGGCGCGGCCGCGCAAGTACTACGAGCTCACCGGCAAGGGCAAGCAGAAGCTCGTCGCGCTCATGCGGGCGTGGCGGCAGTCGGTCACCGACATCGACGCCCTGCTGGCCACCAAGGCCAGTGCAGAACACATCAACAGGGGAGACTGACATGACTTCGCATCATCTGATTCGCCGCTATGTCGACGCGCTCGCCCTGCACCTGCGAAAGCTGGACAAGGCCGACGCCGCGGAAGTCATTCGGGAGATCGATAGCCACATTCACGAGGTCATCGAGCAGACCGAGGCGCGCGGCGAAGTCCCCGACGTGGATGCGCTGCTGCAAGGTTTCGGCTCGCCAGAGGTGCTGGCCGCGCAATACGTGGCCCACATCCGCACCGGCGCGCCTCCGCCGGCGGGCTTCCGCGTCATCCAGCGTGTCAAACAGACGGTGACGCGCGGCCTGTACTACTCCATGGGCGCATTCGGGTATTCCGTCGCCATCGCCTTGCTGCTGCTGGCAGTGGCCAAGCTGTGGCAGCCCTCGCTGGTCGGTGCCTGGTCGATAAACGGCGGCCATTCCGTTGCCATCGCCTGGTCCGGATCGCCTTACCAGGATGCGAAGGAATTACTGGGCTACTGGCTGGTGCCGATCGCCCTGCTGGCTTCCACGTGGTGTGCCGTGCTGACACACCGGGTCATGCGGATCTTGCGGGTGCTGCGTCGCGGGCTGCGCTGACCGGGGCCCCTTCACGCCGGCGGCCAATCGCCGCTCGCTTTCAACCCTCGCGAACGATGCGTGGCGGCCTGCGCGGCTGTCCGGCTTCGCTCGCGCCAAGAATGAGAACAGCAAGCATGAAAACCGTGACGACTTTCGTCGGACATTTCCTTGTCGTAGCGCTGGTATTGGCCGTGATCGCCACCGGCTTCGGCCTTTGGCATGGCGCAGATTTCCACTATGGCCATATCGAAACCGCCTACAAAGCTGGCGACGAAGGTCCGCATGTGTTCCGGCAGGGTGACCACTGGGTATCGCAAACCCTGCGCGGCGACGGCAAGAAGGGCTTTCAGGTGGAAGAAAAGCGGCATGCGCTGGCCGAGCCTTTCGCGGTGGACGTGGCTTTCCCGGTCGACCAAAGCCGATTCACCGTGCGGGCCACGCCGCAGTTCGTCACGCCGCCGATCCACTACCGCGACGCCCGGCCCATCCTCGCGATCTCTGACATCGAAGGCAATTTCGGAACCTTCCGGGACTTCCTCGTCAATTCCCGGGTAATCGACACCAACTTGAACTGGACCTTCGGCAACGGCCATCTGGTACTGCTCGGCGACTTCGTCGATCGCGGCGCCTCGGTGACACAGGTGCTGTGGCTGATCTACAAGCTCGAACACGAAGCGACGCAGGCCGGCGGACGCGTGCACTACATTCTGGGCAATCACGAGATCAAGAATCTGCAGGGCAATTACCTGTCCAGCCACAAGAAGTACTTCAACGTCGCCGCAATTCTCGGCCGGCAGCCATTCGATCTGCTCGGCGACGATGCCTTCCTCGGCAACTGGCTCGCCAGCAAGAACACGATCGAAGTCATCAACGGCATCTTGTTCGTGCATGGCGGCCTCCATCCGGCACTGACCGACAAACCCTGGTCGCTGGAAGACATCAATCGCCTCGTCCGCGACAACTACCGCCGCGTCTGGTATCCGAAGCAACAGGCCAGCAGCGAAGACTTCCTCGTCAATCCCGAGACCGGGCCGTCGTGGTATCGCGGCTACTTCAAGGACGACCTGTCGCCGGCGCAGGTGGAGAAAACCTTGGCGCGGTTCGGTGCGACCGCCGTCGTCGTCGGCCACACGCTGCACTGGCGCGTAAAGAGGCTGTTTGACGGCAAAGTGTTCGCCATCGACGTCAAACACCCTGTCGACCATCGCCACACGCTGCCGCTGCGGCGTTCGGAAGGACTGTGGCTGGAGGGAGGACACGCCTGGCGCGTGCTGGATGACGGTCGCCGCCTGGCGCTGTGAGCCATGCCGCGATGCGGATACGCTGAAAACGATCATCGGCGAAGGCAAGAAATCTCCGCCAGCAGCCCGCGATGCCACGAATACCGTCCCCGCCGGACCACGCTGCGAAGTCAGCGAGACCTCGCTCCTGTTTCTGCTGGAGAGCCGGCTCCCAAGAAGATGATCGTACTCAATGCGAGTCGGCGGAACCCCTGGAATCCGATAGCGGTCACACCGGCGTATGCCATCAGACTGCTTTCCAACCGGGACTTCTCGATGATCGTGTTCAAACTGGCGGGAGGTCCGTGATCGGATGGCAGGCAATGCAACACTGTCGCTGCAGCACGCAGTGGGTGGGCAGCAGCGCATCGAAGCGCATCTCCTGGGTTGCCAGTTCGCACCGCATCGGCACGATACTTACGCCGTAGCATTGACCCTGCAGGGCGTACAGAGCTTTGACTACAGGGGCCGTGAGCGCCATTCATCGCCCGGTGGCGTGGTAGTGATACACCCGGACGAGCGCCATGACGGCCGGCCCGGTACGCGCGAAGGCTTCCGCTATCGAGGGATTCACATTGAGCCCAGCCGCATCCAGCGAATACTCGGCGGTAGCGAGCTTCCGTTCATTGCAGGTGGCACCTCGACCAATCCGCGCCTGATTCGCGCAGTGCGGATGTTGCTGGCGGACTATCAGCGGCCGTTGGGCGAGCTGGAGTTCGATGACGCGCTCTACGATCTGTCCGCTGCGTTGAGCGCTCTGTCGATGCCACGGCGACCGTTGAAGCCACTGGACTATTGCGCGGCCGAACTCGCACGAGAATTCCTTATTGAACAGTGGGACAAAGACATTACGCTGACTTGCCTGGAGCAAGTTAGCGGTCGTGATCGCTGGAAGCTCTCGCGCGATTTCCGGGTCCTGTTTGGCACCAGCCCGTATCGCTATCTGCTGATGCGCAGGCTCGAACAAGCGCGCGGCATGCTGGCGTCCGGCTTGGCGCCGGCCGATGTCGCCGTGACGTGTCGATTCGCTGACCAGAGCCATTTCATCCGACATTTCCGCGATGCGTACGGCATGACACCGGGAAAATGGACAGGTCTGGCCTCAGCAGCCAACACGCACGATCGTTCTATCCACGCGATGCGGGCCGCAACTAGAGTTCTGCCTCCCGTCAGGAACGATGGACAGTGACACCACGCATGCCAGTCAAGCAGTCCGCTTTCGCACTACACGCCGCGCGTTATCCGATACTCACATTTGTCGCACTGACTTTCACCATCACCTGGACGGTGTGGTTCTGCGTGCCATGTATAGCCGGATCGGACTGGGCAATGGGCAAGATCGTCACCGGTTGGGCGTTCGGACCTGCGCTGGCTGCGATCATCATGGATCGTTGGCGCGGCTCGGGCGCCAGCATCGGTACACGAGTCTGGTGGCTGCGCTTCGCTCCGGTGTTTGCAATCGTCGCGGTGATCGACGTGTCGACGCTGCTGACCGGGGATGGCGTGAGTGCCAGCAAGTTCGCCACCGCCCACCCTCCGGGCCTGTCGACGGTAGGCGTACTCAGCGTGTTGATTGCAGCGACGGTGGCAGGTTTCATCGTCGCAACGATTGCCGGCAGCCGCTCATCGCAACTGTCATCGCTGCTGCAGTGGCGCGTGCCATTACGCTGGTGGTTGGCCGCGCTACTGCTGCCACCGGGCTGGATGTTGTTGGGCTTGTTGATCGCATCGGCTACAGATTCGCCGATCGAATCGATCACCGGCGGACTACCACTACCGGTGTGGATCTTGTTCGTGCTGCGGTCGATCCTCTTCACGCTGCTGGTTGTAGCGGTCGGCGAGGAAGCGGGTTGGCGCGGCTGGATGCTGCCCGAGCTGCAGAAACGTATGAGCCCGGCGCTGAGTACGGTGCTGCTCGGGATCGTGTGGGGGCTTTGGCACTATCCGCTGTTCGTCAACGGGCAGTTTCCTGGTCCTCAGCACCTGGTGTTCGCCAAGGTCGGAGTATGCGTGTTTCTCGGCATCCTGTTCACATGGCTCTACAACCGCAGTGGCGGGAATCTGCTGTTGGTTGTAGTACTGCATACCGTATTGAACAACGTGGTCCGCGTGATACCGATTACTGAGCAGGCCGGGATAGGAATGATGGCGCTGCTGGTAGCACTGGTAATCGTCGATCGGATGTGGCGCCGACCGGACCGGCCGCTGGCTTCGTGAGTCTTGACGCCGTCGGCACCGTTCAACCGCGATGCGGTGTACTGCTTAGAGCCGCTGCGCATCGCCGCCAAGGGACTCCCTGAGGATGCGCCACATGTCGGAACGTCGCCGAGCAGAACGGCGTGATCTCTTTCAGCAGCAACTACGTGCTCTACGGGGACCATCACACAATGTCGCCGGTGAAAGGCGGCCTTTTATGGTGACAGGAGTTGCGGTTGGAGGACTCGTCGCGGACAGGGAAGGGCGTGCGGAACTGCCCCTGCAGGATCGACGGCCCCAGGCTGGTAGCGCCATGTGCGGCCTAGTGAGGATGAGCGGGCCGGGAGGGGCCCTCCTATCCCGTCGCGGGGAGCATTCCGGCAACGGCCCGCGGACGATCTCGGCGGTGTCGAACTTGCGCGGGTCGCCCGAAGTCGTGTCCTCGTCCGGCAGGCGCCATGCCGAATCGGCGCAGAGATTCAGAACCGCTCGTTCGCCGGCAAGTAGCGCCACTGTCCGACGGGCAACTTGCCCATGGATATACGCCCGATGCGAATACGCTTTACCGCCAGAGACGTCAGCCCGACCTGGGCGCACATCGCGCGCAACTGGCCGGGCTGTGGCGCCTTGATCGCGAAACGCAGGCGGTTTTCGCTCTGCCAGCTGGCCTTGCAAGGCGCGATTGGCCAACCACCAAAACTCAGTCCGTGATTAAGCAGTGTGAGACCGTCTGGCGTCAGCTCGCCGCTGACTTCTACGACATACTCTTGCTCGATCTTGAGCGTTTCCTCGATCAATCGCCGGGAAACGCGCCAATCCTGCGTGAGCACAGTCAGGCCACTACTGTCGGACTCAAGCCCCAATGGAATAGTCAACTTGTGAAAATGACGTTTCAGTGCGCGGACACCCGAATTGTCGTCGGCGCTGCGCGTATCCAGCGAGATCTTCTGCCACGCAAGGTCCGCGCCTTCTCCGCCACTCGCACCCTCGGGCTTGTGAAACAGAATGGTCGTGGGCTGCACCGCATCCAGGCTGGCTGCCGGGTCCAGGCTGACGATATTGTCGGAAACCTTGAATTGCGGCTCCTCGACCGTGCTGCCATCGACGCTGACCCAGCCGTTTTCTATGTATTGCTCGGCTTCGCTGCGAGAGCAGCCGATCAGCGCCGCAAGGCGCTTGGAAAGACGAACGGGTTCAGTCATACAGGGCGCCGGGGGATTTCGAAGCGGCCATTGTAAGCGGCGCTACCCGCAAACGCGCAGCGGCCTACGGAGCAGAACCGGCGGCCTCGACGGCGGGAGTCGAGGCAGGAGCGACTGCGGTGACCGGTTCGCTCTCCGGCACGAAGTATTTCCTGGCAGCAGGCCGGCGCGTCAGATTGAGCAACGCTAGTCGTGATTTTCTCTCATCACAGGCCAAGTCGCGGGCGTTTGTGACAGCGCAAGGTGCATTAGTGCACGTTTACATGCCGGACGCGCCCGAACGAAGCCGAATGGCGACGCGCGTCCGGCAAAAGGACACCGCCGCTGAACTGACACTTCGCGCTGCGTTGTGGCAAGCCGGCGGTCGATACCGCCTGACAACCACTGCCATATTGCCGGGCCACCGGACGTCGTTTTTCCGGGCAGAACCTTAGAGACGGGTTGACTGTAGAGACGGGTTGACTGTGCTGCGCTTCGGGACCACGAGATTGAAGACTCCATGTCGCTGCGCGTCGAACGGGTTCCCGATGCGCGGGCATCGAGCCGAGCACGGCCGGCGGATGCGTAGCTTCCAGGACGTCCGGCCTGCCGGAACGTGGTGATCCACGACGGGGGGCTTCGTCCGAGGAGCAACGCCGATCGTGCCCTCGTGCCCTCGTGCCCTCGTGCGCTGTCGTTGCAGCTACGCACAGTAGGTGATCAGGGCGGCGAGGTCATAGCTGCAAGGCGTGCCGCATCCTCGAGCAGCGCATCGAGCGCCTCGCGCTGCAGCAGCCGTCCATCCAGCACGACCGCACGGATTCGCTGCGTGTGGCGGATGTCGCGTGTGGGATCGGCGTCCAGCAACACGAGGTCGGCGCGCTTGCCGACCTCGACCGAGCCCTGTGTCGCTGACAGGCCGAGAAATTGCGCCGGCCGCAGCGTCGCCGCGCGCAGGGCGGCCCGCGGCGACAGGCCGGCGTCGACGAGCAACGCGAGTTCCTCGTGCAGTGAAAAGCCAGGGTAGATCTCAGGCATCGGCGCGTCGGTGCCGGCGAGCACGACGACGCCAGCGTGGTCGAATGCAGAGACGATGCGGCGCGCTGTCCGCCAGCGCTGTCGCGCGAGGCCGTCATAGTTGGTAGAGGAATCAGCGAGCAGGCGCTCCCAGCGCAGGCGTTCGTCCGCGCGCAGATAGCGTCGGCGCGGATCCGATACCGGCGCTCGTCCTCGCCGCAGCGATTCCGCGTGGGCCAATACGAGGGTAGGGACCTGCACCTGACCGGTCGCTGCCAGTGCGGCCGCGACGCGGCGGCAGCGGCGGCGGTCGAAGGTCTGCAGCACGCGCGCTTCCTCGGCGTCGCGCTGTGCTGCCGTGGGCTCGCCCGTTGCAGCGCGACGTTCGTCGATCACGCGCTGCCCGATCGACGAGCAGGCTTCGGCCGTCTGCATCAGATGTTCGTTGCTCGCTTGCCGTGTTGCCGCGGTCAGCAGAGGCACTTGCGCGGGGACATGGCCGGCGACCGGCAGCGAGTGCCGCTGCGCCGCATCAAGAACCGACAGCCAGTGCGCCGTCGGTATATCCGAGAACACCTTGATGAAATCAGCGCCAGCCTCCACGGCGGCATCGACACGTAGCGCTGCGTCTTCAGGCGTCGTGCCGCGCACGGCCATGCCCGCAGCCACGACGCGCGGCGCGAGCCGTTCGCCGGCGTCCAGCTCGCGGCGCCACTGCCGAATCAGCGCGAGCGCCGCCGCATCCGCGTTCATCTCGCGCACCGCTGTCACGCCGTTGGCGACGAACAGCGGAAAGGTCCATTCGTTCGGCGGCCGCCGCGAGTAGCCATTGAACAGATGGACGTGCATGTCCACGAGTCCGGGAATCAGAAATTGCCCTTTGCCATCGACGCGCAGCGCGTCGGCCGGGATCAGCGCGGTGCGTGGATCGGCGACGGCGACGATGCGGCCGTCGTCGATCAGTACGGTGCGAGGCGGCACAGTGCGGTCCCGGACGAGGTCGACCACGCTCACGCCGATGATGGCGATGCGCTGCCGCGAGGGCAGCGGCGAGGCGCCGACCGGGATCGCCGCCAGGCCACACCAGACGATCAGCAGGCCCAGGAACGCGATCTTCGGCGCCGGCGCGCGCATGCCGCTTGCGGGGGGCCAACGAAGCGGTGCCGGGTCGCAACGGCCAGTCGTGGTGTTCACGGTTCTCGCTAGCACTATCGCTGTTACAGCGGCTTGGAAGTTATATCCGCCTGCGCCGGCGCTGCCACCAGCATGGCCGGGCGACATCCCGGCCTGAGCTTGCCTCACAGATTTTCTCCCCTGGCTCGAACGGCTGCTGCGGGCATGGCTTTCAGTAGATGGGTGTAATGCGCAGTTGCGGCAGCGGGCGGGGTGCGCCGTCGCTCAGGTCCAGGTAGGGATCGTTCCACTGTGTGCCCTGCTGCACGAGTGAGCCGTAGAGTGCTTGCGCGGCATCGCGCTTGTCGTTGCTGCGGAACCGGTAGGAGGGCGGATCGGCTTGGCCGGTGCGCGCGATGTCGACGGCGTTGGTCTGGGCTACCTGGACCTGGCGTGTGTCGCTGACAGCGACGTCGATGGTGTAGCGCTGCAGCGCCGAGGCGAGATTGCGCCAGCGAATCCAGTAGTGGTTGTCGAATGAGAAGTCGGTCAGTAGCCGCCTGCCGGCCGCGGCGCCTTTTGCAGAAACGTGCTTGAGGACGTCGTCCTTCATGTCGAGATTCAGGCCGCCTTCGTTCCCGCTCAGGGAAATGTGCACGATGCGATCGCGATGACCCGGCGCGCGGGATTGCAGGATGTCGCGCCAGTTCTGCATCGTGGAAATGATGCTGAAGAGGAAAGTGCCCACTTCGTGCACGGCGAGGCGCCGGTCGATCGCGTTGTAGATGCGCTGCCAGCCCTGGTTGTTCTCCGTAGGCAGGAAGATCGCGTCTTCGATGGTGTCCTTGTCCTCGTCGCGAAGGTCACTCGCGTCGCCCTTCGGGTAGCGCAGATTGAGTGCGAACGTGGGCCAGCAGGGCAGCGCGCTGTCGAACAGATGGATGGGGAAATTGCTACTGATGCCGCCATCGGAGAACCAGCAGACGCGGAATGCCTCGATTCGCCGGCCTGCGCCCGCCGCGCCCGCTGCGCTCCCGGGCTGCGCTGGTGCCTCGCCGCTGGTCGTGAGCGCCTCGGTGCTTGCGCTGATCGAGCGCGCCGGACGTCCGTCGGCGGCGTGAGCGGCGTGAGCGGCGTCAGTGTCGTCAGCTACAGTCTCCGCCGCGGCTTCCGCATTGGCGGCTGCATCGGGCTGGCGGCCCATTCGCGTGGGCTCGTGCAACGGCACGGCGCTGATCAGGACGGGAAAGCTCAAGCTCATGCGCATAGCGACGAGTACGGGCAGGTCGCCGTCGGGCGGTAGCCGGTAGTAGCGGCGTCCTCCGGCGTCCATGGGCGAGTGGTCGCGCTGCACCATCCAGTCGACCAGGGTGCGCGGAAATAGCAGATCGAATTCCTCGCGCCGGAACCAGAAGCGCGATGCGGCGAACGGCAGCGTGCGCGGTTCGTGGTGCGAAACGCCGGTGGTGATCATCTGCAGGTTGATTGCCTTGGAGCCCGGCGGCTCGCCCTCGTAGCGCGCGGCGTTCCACAAGTCGGCGAACGTCAATGGTTCATCCGCCCGCTTGCCTGACAAGATCTGCAGCACGCCGTGCATCCAGTCGGTCAGCGCCGGTGCGGCCGACTTTGCCGGGCCTGTGCGCCAGCGGCTGAACCAGCCGCGCCGCACCGGCATGCCTGAGCAGATGCCGAGCAGGTTGCGGCGCACTACACGCGCGACGCGCAACACGCTGCCTGTCACACCAGCGAGATAGGCCAGCAGAAGCGATGGCAGCAGCGCCGCCCAGAGTCCGGCCGAGCCGCCCAGCGCGCTGCCGAGTGCGAGAAACAGCAGCAGCGTCGCCGCCGCTTCGCCCGGTGCAATAAGCAGCACGCTGAGCAGGCCATGCAACAGCTTGCGCCCGACGCTCGCCTTCCCGGTGAGTGTGACGAGCAGCCGATACGCCGCCTTCGCGCCGCGCGCTGGCTGGAACAGGCCGTAGATGAATCCCTCGGTCGACAGTTCGCCGGCGATGCGACGCAATCCGTCGAAACCCAGGTCCGGCGCCGATGCGGCTGTCGCGCCTTGTGCCGACTTGAGCCGGTCGCCCACTGCTGCGGCGGCGGTCACGGCCGCGGCGATGGCCCCCGCGGACGTGCCGCCGATATTCTTGAAGCGGTACTCGTCGGCGAGTGTGAGCACGGCATTCGGATAGACGATGCCGCTTGCGATGCCGCCTTTCATGACGAGATCGCAATACTTCATTTTCACGTGTGGTTTCATGACGGGTCCGTGCTAGGGAGCGTTCGGTGCGCGCTACGCGCAGGGAGAGTGCCGCCAGTGGTGGACTCCTCCCACGCCGCCTGCAACAGGTGTCAAAAGGTACTATGCGGCTTCTTACGCGAACAGGGGCACAGCTGTCCTGGCGATTGCGTGCAAGATGACAAGCGCAAGGACAGCCGTGCCACGGCGCAGGATGTTCCCGGCAATGCCTGGCGGTTGTCACGGAGTCCGGCCGGCAAAAGCAGCAGCAGGTTCAGGCCGGGCTGTTGTAGATCATCACTTCGCTCCATGGTGCAAACGTCGGCGGCGTCACACCGGCAAACTTCTGTTTTAGGTTGCCTTCCAGCATCAGGAACTGGCGTTCAAAGTTTGCCTTGGATTGCTCGAACGCCGCGCGCCGCTGCGGTGAAAGAACGCCAGGCCAGCGCAGCCGCCGTGCTTCCACCAGGACACGCCTGTCGCCCAGATGCGCCATCCAGCGCGAAGCCAGCCAGGCATCAGCTTCGGATCCGGCCTTCATGAACCGCAGCATTTCTTCATGCAGACGCCGCCGGCGGCGCGCCCAGGCCAGGGCGGTATCGGCGGCGAATGCCTCAAATCCGGTCGGTGCAGCAAGGTCGGCGAGCCATGCCAGGTCATCATCGTCAGCGCGCCAGCCGCGCAGAAGGATTCCCCGGACGCGACGGCAACGCTCCGGCTGCTGCGCTTCACGCGCGATCCATTCGTCCAGCCAGGCGTCCCGGCCCTCAAGCTGGGCGAGACACACCAGTTGCAGGATGTCGTGGTCCGTCCATGCACGGGCTGCCAGTTCGTTGCGAAGGGCGACGATCTCGGGCCGGTCATCCTTGAAAAGCATCACCTTGGGCCGTTCGACGGACAGGCCCTTGTGATCGGCGACGGCGTGATCGTTCGCAAGCAGACGATTAAACCAGCGCGCTGCTTCTTTCATCGGGCCTTGCAAAGCGAGCGCCGTTGCCAGGCGGAGATGCTGGTCCGCGCGGGCCAGAGTATTCGGGGCTAGCCCTTCCAGACCTTTCCTGATCGCAGTCAATGCGGCTGGAGCGCTGGAGGTCAGCAAGCGCACGGCCTCCCGCGCGGCAGGCAGATCCAGCGTCATCCCTGCTGTGCGGGAGCCGTAAGGTGCATAAGCGGCGAGGGTAGCGAAATCGGATGGGGCGGCGTGGGGCCAGGCGTCCCCCAGCACACTGCGCAATAGTCCATGCAGGTCGGTCACGAATAGGGCGATCGCCGCTCCAGAGCCGTCCATGTGCGCGGCAGCCGGCCAATCGTTGGGGCGAAGGCGGAAGCGCAGGTCGCTATAGCGTGGCGGCCACGCACCGCGCAGCAGCAGCGTCGATACTTCTTTTGCAGTCTTGCTGTGACAGCCGGCAATCGTCGGGTAGTAAAGGGTGACAATCTTTGCGTCAGCGACATTGCCGCGCCGGCGGATCAAGCGCGGGATCATGTTGCGCACGGAATCATGCTTGTGCCGTAACAGTTTGGACACGATCTGGCCTTCCTCCAATACCATAGGCCCGGAGCCTTCGGCCAGAACGAGCGCCAACGCGAAAGCGCGTGCAGGATCGTCAAGCTGCCCGCGTGCGGCTTCATTCAGGACCGACTTGGGAATCGAAGCCGAAATTCCCGTCACGTCCAGCCGCTTGATATTGGCCAGATCTGACACACCCGTCAGTGCAGCAAACTGGCGCTCCGGCGCGATCGCCGCAAAAAGTCCGCCACACGCTCGCCCGATCTGGTTGTCGGTTCCTGGTTTGCGTGAATGGACGTGCACCAGCTCAACTGCGATCACGCCCAGCAGCAGGGCGTGATCGCGCACAAAGTGCGCCAGACCGCCGGCGCGCGCAGCGGCGGCGGCGTCCAGCGCCTGCCGGGCAAGGTCCTGGACAATTGCCGCGAGCCGGTTCGGCGCGGTTTCCAGGATCGTGCTTTCGACGTGCAGCCAGGGTTCGGATCCGGTGGCGCTCTCGTCGCGATATAGCTCGCTGTAGTCGAAGGTGTCTGGTCTGGGGCCTGCGGCGAACTTCTCGCGCACTTGCAGTTCGATTTCCGGCGGCCGTTTCGGCGCGAGTTCCTGCGTGTACCTCAGCGAGAGCTCCGCATAGACCTGGCCGTTCAGCAGGCGCGAGACAAGATCTACTTCCTCGTCCGTCAGTTTCGGGTTCGTCTGGCTGCTTGCCACGGCAAGCACCTCGGCCGCAATCGCATCCGTAAGGCCCATCGCCGCCCCCAGATAACGCATATCTTCATCATAAGCGTAGGCCTCTTCGCGGGCTGCGGTGTGGGCCAGGCGGCAGCGCGCCCAATACCCCAGGGAGAGGGGCCAGTGCGCATGGCTGAGGGCGGCAAGAAACTTGGCGGCGTAATCGACAAGTGTCTCGACCCATATCACGGGCGAGGCAACCAGTCCTTCAAAACCCAGTCTGCCGATCTCGGAAAAATGTTCCGCAGAATAGGATCTGAGCCATTCCCTGGCAGCCATTGCGAGCGCTGCTTCAACCTTGGGCTTGTCGCGTCGGCCGACCAGGGCAGTGCAGAGGTCTGGCGCGGCATCGCCAACGAACTCGTCCTCGGAGGCATCGTCTTCGATGGCCTGGATACAGGCCTCGGGCGCTGCCGCAACAACAATCGACAAGGCGCGATAGAAATCGTGCTCGGCGTTCTGCAGTCCGACCCAGTGCCGCAGCAGCGGAGCGAGCAGGCGCGGTGGCCGGGCCGGCAACGCCAGTACGCAAAACACCGCGGTGCGCAGGATGATCTCCACGCGATCGCTGGCGGGAAGATCTTGCATGAAC